>JAHHKH010000077.1 GCA_018679695.1 Maribacter sp. | reverse complement strand
ATTTTATACAGTGCCCTGGGTGTCGATGCATACACCAATACACCGCAATTACCGGGCTCCCAGCGAATCGATATTCCACATCCAGTTTAAAATTTTTGTATTCCTTATCGGTAATGATATGACCAGCTGGCGTACCCAAACTTACCAGCATCCCATTTCTCACAATAAATGGGTTAATAGCCTCTGGGATGCTATCCATCATGGGTACATCCACATGCCACCCGCTAAGATCTTTTCCGTTAAAAAGACTGGTCGTTTCCTGTGAACTGCAACTTGTAATCAAAAGGCCTAGAATTACTAAAAAGCTAAAGTTTTTCATGGTGATATTATTTTGGAATAATAGTGACTAAATTTAGTTACTTTCCTTGAAATAAGAACTTCTTTAAAAAGCTAATAGACAAAATAGTTACAATAGCTAACTTTTATCAGTTTTTTGATCCCCTAATGACAATATCTTTGTTGGATAAAACAATGATCAGAGTGAAACCTATAGCGCAACTACACCAAAAGAAACTTAAAGATGCCTATTCTAAGGTGTTTGAAGCAAAACTTATCAAAGAGATTCTCGAGGTCAGTAAATTCGAGCATCTTGGAAAAGGTGAACTTTTGATAGATATTGATGATGAAATGACCCATATTCCACTAATAATCAGTGGGGTAATCAAGATTGTTAGAAAGGATAATGACCATGAACTTTCACTTTATTATTTGGAAAAGGGAGATACATGTGCCATATCTTTCGCCAATTGTATAAATCGAAAAAAAAGTATATTCAAGGGAATTGTAGAAGAGGATGTGGAACTATTTCTTCTGCCCGTTCAAAAAATTGACTATTGGTTAGTCAAATACAAGTCATGGCGGTATTTTATTATCGATAGTTATCACTATCGCCTTCTTGAAATGGTAGGTTCCATTGATAGTTTGGCCTTTTTAAAAATGAAGGACCGGGTATTTCATTATTTGACCGAAAGATTGCATAATAAAAGCACTTCCCTTGAAATCACACATCAGGAAATTGCGAACGACCTGAACACTTCCAGGGTTGTAGTTACACGATTATTGAAAGAACTCCATGAGGAGGGTAAAATAAACTATACCCGAAACAAAATCGATGTTTTAGCCATTGACTAGCTTTTTCATTACAGGGATCAAATTACCAAAAACATAATTCTATCAGATAGCTATTAATGGTCCTCGTTTATTTTCCGTAACATGTCCTTTGCGTTCTTGGCAGTGGGTCCGTCAGGATCCATTTGAATGGCCTTGTTATATAATTCTGTCGCTTTGATCGTATCACCAGCTTTTAAATAACCCTCGGCCAGACTGTCCCATGCGTTTGGCGAGTCTGGAAATAATTCGGCGTTCATTTGAAAAACAAAAATAGCTTCCTTGATTTGCCCGCTGCCCAAAAGTTGGTATCCTGCTCCGTTCAACTCCTCTTCAAATTGGAAGAAGCGATATTTGGGATCATTGACCATCTTAACGGCATCGGACTTAAGTTGTTCTACTTTCCCAGTTAAGAACAAATTCGTCATATGATCCATGGGATTCAAGATAAAATCAGTGGCAGTAAAAGAAAGGGCCTCCTCAAGAACAGGATCCCGATTGGTCGTATAGTCTTCCGAACCCATTTCAATGGCAATATGTGGTGCCAACCATTCACGACCTTCCCACTGTGGTTTATCTTGCCACCAGGCAAATGATAAATAGGCAGGTATTTTACTATGGGGCAACTCTACCCTATTGTTGTCCCCATAGAAATTGATGTTCTCACTTGTGGGCTCCCCTATAAATATGGCATTGGTGTAATTGCTCATCTCATTCACCAAATTCTGGCAGGCCGAAAAGGTGCGTCTACCAATGATTACGAACAGGTTTCCGACTTTATTGATCTTTTTGGATTTAATAATTCCCGTGATAATAGGCTTGTTCTTATAATTATTGCCACCGCCGTTCAAGCGAACATCAATAACCAATCGCTCAACATCGTTGGATTCAATAAAATTGAATAACCGATTATAGAATGTAGGTATGTCTTCCGAAGGATCGTCCTGTATTTGACTATGTCTAACATACACGGTCTTTTGTTTCGGTAAATATTCATAGTAATAGATCTTATCCAACTTTTTCAAATAGTAGGGTGTGGTCTCTGGTTGCCTCGAATCCCTCCAAATAGTGTCTTGCTGTGTAAATCCATAGGTGGTAGGGACACGTTCTCCTTTGGGTAACGAGGTAAGGTTCTGTTTGAATGTCTTCCCATTTTTTTGCAAGGTCAATTCAACATTCTTTGAAAACTCCTTAATGATTCCTTGCGCATGCAACACCTCG
>JAHHKH010000076.1 GCA_018679695.1 Maribacter sp. | reverse complement strand
AGTTTAAGGGTAGAACATTCATGGTCATCCCATCTTTGCAGCATTCATTTTAAAAGCAAAACCCTGAAAAATAATATTTTACTTTTCATCATTGGTCTTTGGACCCTAAGTTCCTTCGGTCAGACCTTACAGTTAAAAAAAAAGGAATTTGAATTACATAACGTCACAGGCTCCATTATCAAATTTCAAGGTAAAAAAGTATTGAAAATTGAACGTGATCTGGAAGCACTTCCGTTTGATGAAAATAATATTGAGGCCACTGTAGATGAACCCCACTACGCCCGACTTGTTGGGTTAGAAGATTTTGAAAACGGAACCATAGAAGTAAAAATGTACAGTCAATTACAAGATCCCGCACCCTACCCCGGTATTGCCGGCTTCATTGGGGCATATTTTAGAATAAAAGAAGATGATTCCGCTTTTGAATCCATTTATTTGCGACCCAAAGTGGGAAGAATCAATAACCAATATGCAAGAAACCATGCGGTGCAATATTTCTCATATCCTGATTACAAATTTCAAACCTTGCGAGATAATTTCCCAGCGGGAACATACGAAGGTTCAGCTCCCGTAGCTCTTAACGAATGGATTACCATGAGAATAGAAGTTAATGGGGAAACAGCCGAATTGTTTGTCAATGATATGAAATATTCGTCCTTTATTGTGAATGAGATGTTAGGGAAAAACAAAAAAGGCTATATAGGGTTGTATGTCGATATCGGTACAATCGGGTATTTCAAGGATCTAAAGGTGACCAAACGACCATTGAAAATAGAAAAGGAAAATAAGGTAAAATTAGACGACATTTGACGCCTTTCAATTTGTAATCCATTTATTCTTTAGCCTGTTAAAATCAAAAAAAGACAATTGAAAAATTATATGCTAACCTCTGTATAAGTCTTTGGACGCTCAGCGCTGCTTGTCAGACCGTGCAGCTTAAAAATCAAGAGTTTGAAACTAAGAATGTTACGGCATCTATTGTCAAAATAAGGGGAAAGAAAACTTATAATCAGATTAGAAAATGACATAAAGATGGGTGAGATTTAACCAAGTGATTTCACAAGGTCATTCCAAATAAAGTTAGACCGATTCAATAATCTTATTCAGAATATAGGTAAGGGCCCTTTTTCCAAGGGGCCCTTTTCTGTTTTAGAATTTAGTTAATGTTTTGTGAATAAATTATTTAGCGTCCCACAATACGTAAAAATGGTAGATAAATCAGTAATTAGGGTAAGTGAGTTGATTTCATAACTTCCTATTTTTGAGGAAGGTCGAGTTAATATGCCTATTATGGGATTTGGAGAATGGCAACAATTTAATAGCGAATTAGAAACAATACAAATCGTAGGTAAACGGTTGCCGGAATTTGTGTTGCAATTTTCAAAAGTTGAAGCTCCAATAAACAATAAATCAAAACATAAACAGAACTCTTTTAATCATGGATAAAAATATATCATTATCGTCTCCCCTTAAGCGGATAACGGTATTAGATGCCCTTAGAGGGTTCGCCCTATTAGGCGTAATTCTTATGCACATGATCCAACATTTTGGAATACGTTCGCTACCATCGGAAAATGAATTCCTGAGTTTTCCTGTACTGGATGAAGCTGTACAATGGATCGGGAACAATATCATAATGGGACGATTTATTAACATATTTGCCTTCCTTTTCGGATTGAGCTTTTTTATCCAGATGGACAGGGCCACAAAGAAAGGGGTGGATTTCCGTTTGAGGTTTGTATGGAGGATGATACTATTATTGGTAATGGGGTTGCTTGCCCATTCCTTTTTTAACCTTGAAATTATCTCACTATATGCCTTTTTTGGACTTCTGATGTTACCCCTGTACCGCGTTAAGAATTGGGTATTGCTAGTAATCATTGCCTTTTTATTATTGGGTGGACCACGAATAATACAAGCGGTTGACCATAATAGTAGCGTTGAAATTGAACAAACGGATACAACGGAAAGGGCAGATAACGAACAAAGGCCTCGCACCACGCCGGAACACCTAGCAAACCCTTCTTTTTTGAACTCTGCAATACACAATTACAAGGAACGCCTCCCTGGAAAGATAAACTATCAGTTCGGTTACTTTGGGCGTGGGTATGTTACGTTTGCCTTATTTATAATCGGACTTATTATTGGTCGTATTCGCTTTTTTGAAAGGTTGGATAAGCGCAAAAAACATAACTTTTACCTGTTTATTGGTTTTGCTTTGATGACCTTGCTTATTATTTGGGTTCGAACTATGTTGCCTCCCCCGGATTTATCAATTTTGTTCAGGCCCAATGGCCAATACATGCCTTCGTCCCTACTTGCGGTAATGACATTGCAAGATTTGGAGTTGGTCTTTTTTTCGGGAACCTTGGCCCTAGGGTTCACATTACTTTATCAAAACCTGAAATTTGGAAAATACCTTGAGGTCTTATCCCCGTATGGCCGAACGGCATTGACAAATTATATAATGCAGGGCGTGATAGGGGCCCTACTTTTTGCGCCTTGGGCCTTGGGTTCAACTTTTAGCAATTGGGGAGTTGCATCGCTATTTTTATTGGGTATCGTAATTTATGTTGTGCAAATTGTATGTAGTAAATACTGGCTCAAACAGTTTTTGTACGGTCCCCTTGAATGGCTTTGGCGTAGTGGAACGTATTTAAAGTTTCAACCCTTTAGAAAGAAATGATAAAAAATCATAATCAATTAATACTATTAATATGAAAACATTACAAATCGGAATTTTTTTGATGCTGCTAAGCATTCCATCCCTGGCTCAAGAAGCGACTATCGAACAAGAAATCAAGGACCTATCCAAAGCAAAATGGGAATGGATGGCCGATAAGGATGTGGAAAAGTTGGCCAATTTGTTTCATGATAAGTCCCGGTTCGTGCACATGAGCGGCTCTTGGAAAAAGGACAGGGAATTGGAAATCATCGAGACGGGAAGCATTTGGTATAAAAA
>JAHHKH010000050.1 GCA_018679695.1 Maribacter sp. | reverse complement strand
GGTATCACATTTTGGATTCAAGTGTAAAAACCATCGTCCTAACTCAAGTTAAAGATAAATCACGATGGCTTTCCGCTATTGAATATGTGGTAATTGATTTCTCTAATAACCTACCCAAAGAAATATGCAATGCACTATTCAAGTACAATATCACAAGTGTTATTATTGAAGGAGGAGCTAAAACCCTGCAATCATTCATCGATTCAGACATTTGGGATGAAGCCCGGGTAATAAGCGGGCAAGATAGTTTAAGCGATGGATTAAAAGCACCTTCATTTTCAGGAAGCTTGCAGCGTTCTTCAAAAATCGGAAAGGATACATTAAAGGTTTTTCGGAATGATTAAAAATATAATATTTGACTTTGGGGGCATTTTCATTGATCTCGACAAAGAAATTATAATTAGGGAAATGGAAAAATATGGTCGTCCGAACCTAACCCCAGAACTCATAGAACTAAGTAATGCATTTGAAATTGGAAGGATATCGCCCAAAACTTTTATTGAAGGGCTTCAATCCTATTTTCCAAATACAACTGCTTCGGAGATTATTGCTATTTGGAATGGCATGATTCTGGATTTTCCTGACTATCGTTTGGAATTTATTGAAAACTTGGCCCGAGAGAATGAGTATCGATTATTTTTACTAAGCAACACCAATGCGCTGCATATTCCCCAAGTTATAAAGATAATGGGGGAATCTAGATTCAATCGTTTTAAGAACTGTTTCGAAAGGTTTTATCTTTCACATGAAATCCATTTGAGAAAACCGAATGCCGATAGCTATGAATTTGTTCTTGAAAAAAACAAGTTGGACCCTTCCCAAACCCTTTTTATTGATGATACCTTTATAAATACCGAATCGGCCAGTAGACTAGGGGTCAAAACCTGGAACCTGATTGTTGGTCAGGAAGACATAGTACAATTAAAATCCAAATTATAAATGTTAGACCTTGCCCTTAGCGTGTGTTGTTCTAGTTTGATATTTGTGATTTTTAAACTCTTTGCAGTTTACAGGATTGAAACCCTATACGCAATTATCACCAACTATTTTGTTGCCAGTTTGGTTGGATTGTTCTTTTATACCGGTACAGTAGATCCATCTTATGTCGCCCAGCAGCCTTGGTTTTTGGGAACTTTACTTCTCGGCTGCCTTTTTATTGTTGTATTTAATCTTATGGCTAAAACCTCCCAAACTGTTGGGGTCTCAGTCGCCTCTGTTGCAACAAAAATGTCATTGGTTATCCCTGTTATTTTTGGGGTCTTGGTTTATGGGGAAAAACTGGGCACAATAAAAATAATAGGTATTCTACTCGCTTTGGCCGCTGTTTATTTTGCATCGATAAAAGAAAAACAGATTTCTATTTCCAAGACAGCGCTCGTATTGCCACTATTGGTATTTCTAGGTTCTGGAGTTATCGATACCAGTATTAAATATGTGCAGGAGGTTCACATCAAGGAAAATGAATTTCCACTTTTTTCTGCAACCGTTTTTGCAGCTGCAGCTTTTATGGGTCTTATCTATTATGTAATCATCACTTTAAAAAAGCCCTTCAAAATAAACCTTAGAAATATCCTAGGGGGAATAGCCCTAGGTGTGCCCAATTATTTCTCGATTTATTATCTATTGCGAGCTTTGCAAAGTCCAACATTGAATAGTGCGTCGGTATTCACTATAAATAATGTGGCGATTGTTATGTTATCAACCTTATTGGGTATACTATTGTTTCGGGAACAAATAAGTATTAAAAATTGGGGTGGTATCGGACTCGCTATTATAAGTATAATCCTAGTGGCGATATTCTAATGGAAAAACCAGATCGATACCACACCTTGGCGCGGCCATCGACCCCAATTCTGTATAAGGTAAAAAATAGTAGATTTTATGGTTATGCCTATCCGTTAATTTCCGAAAACGAAGTTAGGCCCCTTTTGGATAGTCTAAAAACAAAACACCCAGCAGCGAATCACTACTGCTATGCTTGGCGTTTGGGTGTTAATTCAACCAGCTATCGAGTCAATGACGATGGAGAACCAAAAAACACTGCTGGAATGCCCATATATGGCCAAATCCAATCTTTCAAGCTTACAAATGTTCTGGTGGTAGTAGTGCGGATCTTCGGAGGAACCAAACTAGGAGTCGGGGGGTTAATAGGTGCATATCGAAATACTGCCCAGATGGCCTTGATGGCATCCAAGGTTGTTGAAAAAACCATTTTAGTGCAGGTTGTAATAAAATTTGGTTATGCAGATATGGATAAAGTGATGCGGATCATTAAACAAAACAAGATCAAAATCGTAACGCAACATTTCGAAATGGACTGTAATGTGGTCGTAGACATCCCAAAAAGTCAAGTAACTGAAATAATTGGGAAATTCAGTGCGCTAAAAAATGTAGCTGTTCTTAAAAAAGACAATTAAAATTAAAATTTTTCAAGTAAATAAAGTGGACATCCCATGGGTTTATTTCTTTTAGCATCCATAAAGGCAAGAACAGTATTTGCCTCTGCTAACAATTCCCTTTTCCCATTGTATATTTCGTAATCAAATTCAATCCTTACCATCGGTTTTTTTCGCAAGATCGTTCGCACGGTCAGAAGGTCATCATAAACCGCTGATTTCTTATAAATTATGTTTAACGATACAACCGGTAAGATAATTCCATCCTCCTCCATGGACTTGTAAGAAATTCCCTTGGCCCTTAGCCATTCGACTCTCCCCATCTCCAAATAGTGGGGGTAATTACCGTGATAAACCACTCCCATTTGGTCGGTTTCCCCATAACGAACACGAAAAGAAATTTCATTAAAATCCATATTTTCTCAACTAAAAATTATATATTTAAAAGCTCCTGTGAGAGGCCGATTAACATGCGAAAAAAAAAGGGTAAATTCAACCCTAAATCATTTTTTTTTTAGAATTTTTGTTCACATATTTGCCAGACCTAAATTACACTCGCATATCTGATGAACCTTTCGCTATTTATACTTAAAACTAACCAATAAAATAAGATTAGATTCAATAATGAGTGTAACTGCAACTTCCGTTTGGAACAATTGTTTGGCATTTATCCGGGATAATATCCAACCGCAGGCATTCAAAACTTGGTTTGAGCCTATCAAACCTGTTAAGCTATCAGATAATGCGCTGAGTATTCAGGTACCCAGCAAATTTTTCTATGAATGGCTTGAGGAACATTATGTTAAGTTATTAAAAGTTGCGCTTACCAAAGAGTTGGGTGAAACTGCCAAATTGGTATATGTTATCCGTATGGAAAATACCTACGGCAACCGCGAACCTTTCACTGAAAAAATACCAAGTTCAAATAGAGGGAATGTCGGGGCCCAGGAAATGGATGTTCCCATTAAATCAAAAAATCCTGAACTTCGTAATCCTTTTGTAATTCCTGGCATACGGAACATAAAGATAGAATCCCAATTAAATCCGAATTACAATTTTGAAAATTTCCTCGAAGGCGATTCAAATAGGTTGGCACGATCTGCAGGAATGGCCGTTGCCAATAAACCCGGGGGCACCTCTTTTAATCCCTTGTTGATTTTCGGAGGAGTTGGTTTGGGTAAAACCCATTTGGCACATGCTATTGGGGTTGAAATAAAGGATAAATACCCAGAACGTACCGTACTTTACATATCAGCTGAGAAGTTTACCCAACAATATATTGAATCGGTTAAAAAGAACACTAGAAACGATTTTATCCATTTTTATCAATTGATAGATGTTCTCATTATAGATGATGTACAATTCCTGTCGGGTAAATCAGGTACGCAGGATGTTTTCTTCCATATTTTCAATCATTTACACCAAAACGGCAAACAGGTAATCTTGACTTCCGATAAGGCGCCTGTAGATATGCAGGACATAGAACAAAGGTTATTATCAAGATTCAAATGGGGATTATCGGCAGAACTTCAGAGTCCCGACTATGAAACACGCATTTCTATCCTAAAAAACAAACTGTATCGTGATGGTGTTGAAATGCCCGATGAAATTGTCGATTACGTGGCAAAACATATAAAATCCAATATTCGGGAGTTGGAAGGTGCGATAATCTCCCTAATTGCACAATCATCGTTCAACAAAAAGGAAGTTACCTTGGAGTTGGCACAGCAAGTAGTTGAGAAGTTTGTTAAAAATACAAAACGAGAGGTTTCTATAGATTATATTCAAAAAGTAGTATCGGATTACTTTGAAATGGATGTGGCGACATTGCAGTCCAAAACGAGGAAACGACATATAGTACAAGCTAGGCAATTAGCAATGTTCTTTGCAAAAAAATTCACTAAAGCCTCTTTGGCCAGTATCGGTTCGCAGATTGGTAAAAGAGATCACGCTACCGTCTTGCATGCTTGCAAAACGGTAGACAACCTTGCAGAAACCGACAAACAGTTTCGCAAGTATATTGAGGATTTAACCAAGAAACTTTCCTAATACATATTAATGGTTACTAAGGTTTTAATGGTTTGCCTTGGAAATATCTGTAGGTCACCATTGGCTGAGGGTATACTTCAAAGCAAAGTGAATAGCGAGTCTGTTTTTGTAGATTCTGCAGGTACTGGCGGGTATCATATTGGGAGTCTTCCCGATAGGCGAAGTATGGCCGTAGGTCTAAAATATAATATTGATATCTCGAATCAACGCTGTAGGCAATTTCGATCTCAGGACTTTAAGGATTTCGACTTGATCTATGTTATGGATCAGAGCAACTATGACGATGTTATAGCGCTTGCCACCAATGATGAAGAAATGGCAAAAGTGCGACTCTTATTGGATGAAATTGATTCCGATATCAATGAAGTCCCTGATCCCTATTATGATGATGATGGCTTTGAATATGTTTTTCGTTTAATTGATGAGGCTTGTGAAATCATCGCCAAAAAAATAAAGGAAAATTAACGCGTAACAATGACAGTAAAAGCAAATCCAAAAGGCAAACTTTTTCTCATACCAACTACCTTGGGTGAAAATGAGCCCTTGGAAGTTTTACCAATTTCCATTAAAAGGGTAATTGAAGATATTGATCATTATGTCGTGGAAAACGAGAAATCGGCACGACGCTTTATTAAAAAAATCAGCCCTAGAAAATCCCAACCTGCCTTAAGTATTGAAGTCCTTAACAAATATACCGATATTGAGGCCATTCCAACTTTTTTAGATCCCTGCTTGGCAGGTAAAAATGTAGGGGTACTTTCCGAAGCTGGGTGTCCAGGAATTGCAGACCCGGGCGCCGATGTTGTTAGGATAGCACATAAAAAGGACATACAGGTAGTTCCGTTGGTTGGACCTTCATCAATTATCATGGCTTTAATGGCAAGTGGTCTGAATGGACAAAATTTCGCATTCAATGGCTACTTACCCATAGATTCATATGAGCGTAAAAAAGCAATCAAAACCTTGGAGAAGAAATCGATGGATCTGGGTCAATCACAAATCTTTATCGAGACCCCCTATAGAAATGATAAGTTATTGGTCGAATTGTTGAAAACCCTATCGAAACATACCCAACTCTGTATCGCCTGTGATCTTACTTTAAACTCTGAGTTCGTAGCTACTAAAACAATTCTTGAATGGAAAAAGCATAAATTGGACCTTAATAAAAGGCCGGCAATATTCATCATCCAGGGATAAAAATTAAGCCCCAACAAGATTGCTGGGGCCTACCATTTTCATATATACATTAAATCTTAAACTTTTGGGTTCCGTTTTGCTGAGACTATCGACAAATCATATCCTGAAAATTTCTTGATATACATGTCGATTGTTGTCCCATAGGCATCTTTGTTATTAATTTTACCATAGGAACGTAAATACTTCATTACGTTACCCGGGCCAGCTAAATGCGCTGCCGCCAACAAGCCTGATTCCGTAATTTCGACACCTTTGATTCTTTTGCCTACAAATCGTTTAATTTCCCTTCTTAATATCCATTTATTTCGGGCAATATTGGTTTCAAAAGCTTTTTCCTGCAATATGGGGTCATTTAAAAAGCTTGAGGCATTGGAAACACCTACTAACTTTAGCGTTCCTACACCAAATTGGTACTTACCTAAATAACCCAAGGTATTGGT
>JAHHKH010000043.1 GCA_018679695.1 Maribacter sp. | reverse complement strand
ATGAAGACCCAAGCGGAAATCATTGCCGAAGATGTCGAATTCTATCATGATCAAGGTGGGTTATCGACTTCAAAAACAGAAATACTTGAAAGCATAGAAAAGAATATTTGTGGTAAGGTAACCCGTGAGCTTGTAGAAGGCAGCATGGAAGTACATGAGATAAAAGATTACGGGGCAGTGGTATTAGGCCTTCATAAATTTTATAACAACCAAGAACCCAATGCCATTTCAAAACCAAGTCAGTTTGTTGGCATTTGGCGGAAGAAGAATGAAGATTGGCAGATGACCAGAATCATTAGCCTTCATTAGAATTAATAAAAGGGTGCCCATCACACCAATTGGTAATATGAGTAGGAGTTTATTCATCAATCAAGAACTGTCCTGAATTTGTTTCAGAACATCTTAATCAAATGTCACGATTTGAAATAAGTCCAGGACAGGAAAAACGAACAGTTAAATTAATAGAATCATGAAATTATGAATGTAGAAAACACAAAAGCACAAATGCGCAAGGGGGTTTTGGAATACTGCATACTTTCCATTCTTAACGGAGAGGATAAATATGCTTCTGAAATTCTAAGTACCTTAAAAGACGCAAAGATGCTCGTAGTCGAAGGGACCATTTATCCCCTTTTGACAAGGTTAAAGAATGCAGGCTTGCTCAACTATCGTTGGGAGGAGTCTACTTCAGGACCACCGAGAAAATATTATACGTTGACCGAAACCGGCAAACTATTTCTAAAGGAATTAGATAATACCTGGGACGAATTAAGAATGGCCACAAATGTGGTAACCAACAAAAAAAACAGTAAATCAAAATGAACAAGACAGTAAACATAAATCTCGCAAATACGCTTTTTCATATGGATGAGGTAGCGTACAACAAAATGCGTCGTTATTTAGAAGCTATTAAACGTTCATTCGCCAATACCCCTGGTAGCGATGAAATACAAGCCGACATAGAAGCACGTATAGCAGAACTTTTCTACGAAAAATTAGAAAATGAACGTCAGGTCATCACTTTAAAAGAGGTAGATGAAGTCATTACCGTAATGGGGCAACCCGAGGATTACATGATCGATGAGGATATATTCGACGATGAGCCAAAGGCAAAAACCAAAGCGACAGGATCTTCCGGAAGAGTTAAAAAGCTGTATAGGGATATTGATAACAAATACATTGGTGGCGTCTGTGCTGGTTTAGAACACTATCTAGGTTTTGATGCCTTATGGATCCGTATCATTTTTATTATACTGGCCCTAACCACCGGATTTGGATTTATCGCCTATATCCTACTTTGGATCTTGGTACCTGAGGCAGTTACCACCTCCCAAAAATTGGATATGACGGGAAAGCCCGTGAATATCAGCAACATAGAACGTAAAGTGAAAGAAGGGTTTGATGACGTTGCTGATAAGGTCAAAAGTGTTGACTACGAAAAAATGGGAAATAAGGTGAAGAGTAGCAGTAAAACCTTTTTTGATACCCTTGGCGATGTGATTATGTTCCTATTTATGATTGTCGGTAAATTTATAGGCATTTTATTGATACTTATTGGAGCAGCTACATTGATAGGTTTATTTGTAGGCCTTTTCACTGTTGGTGTCTTGGATGTGATCCATATACCGGGAGTAGATTTCTATAATATGGTGAACTCGACCAATGCACCCGTATGGGTGGTATCGTTATTGGCTTTCTTTGTAGTGGGTATTCCCTTCTTCTTTGTGCTCTACTTGGGACTCAAAATATTGGTAAACAACTTAAAATCCATTGGCAATATCGCTAAATTCTCACTATTGGGTCTTTGGCTGATATCCTTGATAACCTTGGTTGTTCTTGGTATTAGCCAGGCGGCGGCACATGCGTACTCCGATAGCGTCTCATCCGAACAAGTGCTTAACTTTGAGGTACCGATCGATACGATACAAATTAGTATG
The DNA here is from genome assembly GCA_018679695.1 of Maribacter sp. Lineage (GTDB taxonomy): Bacteria > Bacteroidota > Bacteroidia > Flavobacteriales > Flavobacteriaceae > Maribacter_A. The sequence goes on along the minus strand of JAHHKH010000043.1, from coordinate 2,065 downwards.
CATTCGTCAGATCTTTATCAAAAAAGAAGGAATATGGCCATAGACGGTGTTATGGTAACGTCCTCTGAGAGTGGAGAGGAAATAATGGTTTCAGATGATGTACGCCTATCTTTAAAGAAATCAAAAGACAGTGTGGCCAGAATCAAAATCCGAAAGGATGCGAACGGCAGTTCTTTTAATGAGGCAAAGGAAATCGCTGGAAATATTGATTACGCTTACGCGATTGAAGGAAACTCAATTGTCTTGGATGATTTCCTTACAACATCCATGAGCAACAAGTTCAGAGACCAGGAAGTATGGGTTACCCTTTTTATTCCTGAAGGTAAAACCATTCAATTTGATAATGAGACTGTACGTTGCATTCGAATGGGCAGCAGAAATGATAGGGACATGGGACGTTGTGAAGTACCTGATCATATTTGGATCATGGGTGGGGACGGAGAGCTTAAATGTCAAGATTGTCCTGAAATAATGGAGGAGGATAATGATGGAGAGAATGGTCATATCATCATCAATAAGGAAGGCATTGATATTGATATTAAGGATAATGGGGATTCGTTCGAAATGAAGATCAACGAAGATGGTGTTAAGATCAAGGCGGATGACAAAAACGAAGGCGAGGTCTTGAACATTGACCTTAATGAGGAAGGTGATGGCTTAAAAATGAACATCGATGAGGATGGCGTGGTTATCAAAACCAAAGAAAAGTAGATCAATCCAACAACTCAGTACTAGTATTTAACAGCTGGGTCGATCAAAATGGAAATTTGTATTTAAAAAAAAGATATTTATTCATCAGTTAACAACAAACATAAGGCCCATTGGGCGAACCTAAAAAAAACAATCATGACAACACTAGTAAGAATTACAATCGCATTGATTTTGACATTATTCTTATCCTCATGTGGATTTGACATCAACTTTGGGGACTTTGGAAGTGGTAAAAAAGGTAACGGGGTGGTTACCAGTGAAACAAGGGAAATTACAGGTGACTTTTCAGTCGTCTCGGCTTCGGAAGGACTTGACGTTTATGTAACCGATGGTGATGAGTTCGAAATTACAGTAGAGGCAGATGAAAACATCATTGATCTTATTGCCACCGATATTAAAAATGATAGATTGCGAATCCATGCAGAAGAAAACATAGGAAGAGCGACCAAAAAGATATATGTAACCTTGCCTGAGGTAACAGGATTATCAAGTTCAAGTGGGGCACATTTAAGCACTGAAAACACGGTAATATCAGATAAATTAGAGATTGATGCCAGCAGCGGTGCAAATGTCAATATCGAGATGGAAGTTCGTGAAGTGGATATTGATGCGAGCAGTGGAGCCAATTTAAGTCTCTCTGGTGATGCACAAACCGTATTTGTAGATGCAAGTTCAGGAGCCAATATCAACGCAAAAAAATTACTTTCAAAAGTATGCCACGCTGGGGCAAGTAGTGGAGGTAATTTATCTGTGAACGTCTCTGAAGATTTAACCGCTGATGCGAGTAGTGGTGGAAACATCTCCTACTCGGGAGAAGCCAAGGTAACCAAAAAGAAATCGGTTTCAGGAAGTGTACACAAGAACTAATAGTTTAACGTAAACTAACTCTGCTTAAGGCCATCGAAATTTCGGTGGCTTTTTCATTTATAGTCCCGTTGGTTTATCTATATTAGTATAAACAATTTTTCATGCGGATAAGCTTAAAAAAGTACAGATTAACATTAAAACATACTTTTAGCATTTCACGTGAATCCTATGATTTTCAGGATACTTTGATTGCGGCCCTCTCATTAAACGGACAAACTGGCTATGGGGAAGCCACTTCAAATCCGTATTACAAGATCACAGTGGAAAGCATGGTAAATGAGATTGAAGCAATCGGCAACGAAATTGAGTCATTTGATTTTACAACACCAGAATTATTCCATCAATTCCTGATCGATAAAGGACTGGGTAATTTTGCCACTTGTGCTTTGGATCTGGCTGCACATGATCTTTATGGAAAATTACTGGGGAAACCCTTATATGAAATATGGGGAACCAATTTAGAGCACTACCCTACTACCAACTACAC
>JAHHKH010000024.1 GCA_018679695.1 Maribacter sp. | reverse complement strand
GCCCTTAACCTGTGAGGCAAGTTCAGGGTATTTGTCCAATACCATGTTTGTCAAATCCCCACCATCGTCCAAGATCATATTCAAAGGCTTGCGATCTTCACCGAAAAACAATGTTTGTTCTATACACCAGTCAAACTCTTCTTCGTTCATACCTTTCCACGCATAGACAGGGATGCCTGAAGCGGCTATAGCAGCAGCAGCATGGTCTTGGGTTGAGAAAATATTACATGAACTCCAAGTTACATCGGCACCGAGAGCGACCAAAGTTTCTATCAAAACAGCGGTTTGAATGGTCATGTGCAAGCACCCTGCTATTCTTGTTCCTTTTAGTGGTTGCTCCTCTTTATACTCCTCGCGAAGTGACATTAATCCTGGCATTTCTGCTTCAGCCAAGGTAATTTCTTTTCTTCCCCATTCGGCAAGGGAAATATCTTTTACCTTATAAGGCACATATGAAACTGTTTTGGTAGACATATTTTTTTCTTTTTACATTAGTTATTGACTGTAACTCTTCTTACTTTAAACGTGCAAAGTTACCATTTATATTAGAGCTGCAATGTTACGAATATCCTAAAAATAACCATGCCACTTTACGATAAAATACGAGAAAATCCGACCATTACGGTTTATATTTGGAAGATTGAAGAGTCTGAGAATGACCTTGCCCAGGGAATAGAGCTTACACCCCATTGTCAAACCCGATTAAATGGCATGAAATCAGAAATGCACCGCAGGGGATTTTTAAGTATTCGGCATTTAATGGCGGAAGCTGGTTATGAAGACAAGGATTTATTTTACGACGATGCGGGCAAACCTCATCTGCATGACGGTAAGTATATTAGTATTACCCATTCGCATCATTTTACGGGAATAATAATAAGTGATAAGGACGAAGTAGGTATTGACATAGAAAAGCAACGGGAAATAATTACTCGAATTGCCCATAAATTTACTCCTATTGAAGCATATGACCACATTAAGGATATTAATGATTTAGTGCGTAAATTCACTATAGTCTGGGGCTGTAAAGAATCGTTATATAAGATTTATGCCACTATTGGGCTTAGCTTTTTTAACCATATTTATATAAAGGATTTCGAGTTTTCCGATAAAAAGATTGAAGGACAGATAACTTATAAAGACAATACTTCGTATTATGATTTGCGGTTTTTGGAATTTGAAGGATTTACTTGTGTTTATGCCGTTAAAATGTAATTCGCTAAAAAATACGATACATGCAAATCTCAGTTGAACTCACTTTTTCCCCACTTCAGGATGATTTTGAAAATCATATCATCAATTTTATCAAAAGCTTAAGGGCTACTGGACTTACAATAAGGGAAAACCCGTTAAGTACCCAAGTTTTTGGATCTTACGATACCGTAATGCAGGTTTTGAATACAGAAATCAAGGAAGCGTTTGAGCTAATGGATAAAGGCTTGCTATATATGAAAATCGTAAAATCGGATAGAAGTGGGTATGAACCAGATTTTTGATTTTTTTCTGAACACCTATCAAGGAAAAGAAACCTTTATAATAGTTCTCGAGGCAATTGTCCTTATCACGGGTATTATGAGCGTTTGGTATGCCAAAAAGGAGAATATATTGGTTTATCCAACAGGTCTTATAGCCACTGTAATTACCGTTTATCTTTTTTTAAGGGATGGCTTATTGGGAGATATGATGATGAATTTTTATTGGTCTGCAATGAGTATTTATGGTTGGTGGAATTGGTCAAGAAAAAAGGACAATAAAAAGGTAGTTCGGATTTCAAGGACTACAGCAAAGGAAAAAATACTCGGCATTGTGCTATTTTTGGCCACTATGCTCATAAACTATGGGGTATACAAAACTTTCGGATACGAAATTGAAACTTCGAACTACATCGATATTTTCACCTCAGGAATATTTTTTACCGCAATGTGGTATATGGCCCTCAAGAAATTGGAAAATTGGACCCTTTGGATAATAGCCGATTTAATAACCATACCACTATACGCCTATCGGGGATGGGGTATGCTGTCCCTACAATATATTATATTTACAATCTTGGCCGTTCAAGCCTATATCGCATGGAAAAAAAGTTTAGACAAGAGCCTTCAGAAATAATAAAAGTTGTTCTGTTTGGCCCGGAATCTACTGGGAAGACTACTCTTTCGGAACAATTAGCGCGACATTACAATACGGTATGGGTACCCGAATATGCCAGGGAATATCTACAGGATAAGTGGAATAACGAACGGAAAACCTGTGAAGCCCAAGATCTATTGCCTATAGCTGAAGGACAAATGCGTCTGGAGAATGATTTGACGAGGAAAGCTACCGATTTACTTATTTGCGATACCGATTTATTGGAGACAAAAGTATACTCTGAGTCTTATTATCTGGGCCATTGTGACCCAATATTGGAAAAATATGCACTGGAAAATCAGTATAATCTATATTTCTTAACTTATATTGACATACCTTGGGAAGCGGATGATTTGCGTGATAAACCAAAGGAGCGTGAAAATATGTTCCAATATTTTAAAGATACCCTGGAGAAATATAATAGGAATTTTGTTATTTTAAAAGGAGATAAAAAAAGCCGTTTGAAAACGGCAGTAGAACACATAGACAAGTTATTGAAAAAATGATACAACTAACCGAAAACGATTTTAAACAAATTGCTTCAAAAGGTATCGCGAAAGAGAAAGTAAGAAATCAGATTGAAATTTTCAAAGAGGGCATTCCCTATGTAAACCTTGTGAAAGCCGCCATTGTTGGTAAGGGTATTAGCAAATTTACAGTACGCGAACAAAAATCACTCATCAAAAAATTCGAGGAGTCGAATGAACAATTATCGCTGCTCAAATTTGTTCCTGCGTCAGGTGCTGCCTCAAGAATGTTTAAAGCCCTGTTCAATTTTTTAGATGCTTATGATCCATCGGAAGAAAAAATTGAGGCATATGTTAATCGTACCAAGGATAAAGATATGGAGGTGTTTAGCAAAGGGTATATGCATTTACCGTTTTATGGATTAGTACAAGAAAGAATTAAAGGAAAAGCTTCGAACAAAGATGAAGAGCTTTATCTTTTTGTAAAGGAAATGATGTCTGAGGATGCATTGAATTATGGATTTTACCCCAAGGGACTATTGCCATTCCATAACTATGGGGACCATACGGCCACACCTTTTGAAGAGCATCTGAAGGAAGCATCCAATTACGCTAAAGTAGGTGAAAAGGCCAATTTGCATTTTACCATTTCCGAACAGCATATGAGTATGTTTAGGAAGGAATATAGCACAATCAATGAAAGGCTTTCCAGGGAAACAAAAACCGTTTTCAATATTGGGTATTCCTATCAAAAGGCATCGACTGATACTATTGCCGTGGATATGGACAATAATCCATTTAGAAATAAGGATGGTTCACTTCTTTTTAGACCTGGTGGTCATGGTGCTCTAATTGAAAATTTGGATGAAGAGGAAGCGGATATCATTTTTATAAAGAACATAGACAATGTTGTTGTGCCCAATGCGCAGGAAGAACTTACTAAAAATAAAAAAATGCTTGCAGGCCTGTTACTGAAAGTGCAGGAGAAAGCTTTTAAATATGCAAGGAAAATCGAGGCTGACGAGTTAACCGCCGATATCATGGTTGAGATAAAGGAGTTTCTGGAAAACGAACTTAATGTCCGTTTTATAGACAAGTATTCCAGTTTTAGCCTTGGTGATCAAATTGAAATATTAAAGGATAAAATCAACAGACCAATTCGCATTTGTGGAATGGTAAAGAACGAAGGTGAACCAGGTGGTGGGCCATTTTGGATTCGTAATTCCCAAAATCATGTATCGCTTCAAATCATTGAATCTGCACAAATAGACATGTCTAACGATAGACAAGTGGAAATCCTAAATAATTCAACCCACTTCAACCCTGTTGACTTGGTATGTGGCGTAAAGAACTATAAAGGGGAGAAATACAATCTTCTAAACTTCGTTGATCCAAAACAGGGCTTTATTACAAAAAAAACCCAGGAAGGCAGAGCGCTAAAAGCCTTGGAGTTACCTGGACTTTGGAATGGTGCAATGGCTTTTTGGAACACAATATTCGTTGAGGTTCCACTTTTGACCTTCAATCCTGTAAAAACGGTCAATGATTTATTGAAACCCACGCATCAAGTATAAAAAGTAATTTACTTTTTATTATGATGATCTGTTTTTCAATAGTACATTTGTCCCATCTCAAAGGGGTGCTGGTTTATGCTGGCTGAGATTATACCCAATGAACCTGGGCGGGTAATGCTGTCAAGGGAGGCATCATTCGCCATTTGGATTTTCCAATGTTTCAAATAGAAACTAAATCAATTGTAACATAGAATAATTACCCCTTTTATTCGTAACGAACCTATTACGGATGAAACATTTATTCACAGCAATGGGCTTAATCGCCTTTACTTTTACGCTCTACTCGCAAGAAATGGCTAAAGATTCCCTTGAGGCCAATCAAATAGAATTGGAAGAAGTCTTTGTATCGGCTATTCGCGTGACCAAAGAATCCCCTGTTACCTTCACTAACCTTACCAAAGAACAATTAAAACCAAGGAATCTGGGGCAAGACATTCCTATACTACTCAATTACATGCCAGCCGTGGTTACTACTTCCGATGCCGGAGCTGGTGTGGGGTATACTGGAATTCGGGTTCGCGGTAGTGATGCTACAAGGGTTAACGTGACAATTAATGGCATTCCTTATAACGATTCTGAATCCCATGGTACATTTTGGGTAAATATGCCCGACTTTGCATCTTCTACCGAGAGCTTGCAACTACAGCGCGGGGTTGGTACTTCAACCAATGGTGCAGGAGCATTTGGTGCAAGTCTTAATCTTGCTACCGATGCGGTTTCAGCAGAAGCCTATGGTCAAATTTCCTCGTCTTTTGGCAGTTTTAATACCTTGCGTAACAATCTCAAATTCAGCACAGGATTACTGAACGACCATATTGAGATTTCAGGTAGACTATCACGGATTACCTCCGACGGATATATTGATAGGGCTTCTTCCGAATTGGATTCCTATTTTCTGCAGGGAGCCTTCAAAAATAAGAATACACTTTTAAAAGCATTGTTTTTCGGAGGTCATGAAATTACCTATCAAGCTTGGTATGGTATTGACGCGACCACCTTAAAGCAGGATAGAACGTTCAACCCTTCAGGAATATATACCGATGGGAATGGTAACACGCAATTTTATGAAAATGAAGTGGACAATTACAAACAAAACCATGTTCAATTGCTCTGGAACCAACAACTGAATGATGATTGGAGGACCAATTTGGCACTTCATTATACTAGGGGGCGCGGGTTTTTTGAACAGTTCAAAGAGGATGATGACTTTAATGTTTACGGTTTTTCACCGCTCATCGTAAACGGTGAAACGGTAAACACCACGGACCTTGTTCGCAGAAGGTGGTTGGACAATGATTTTTACGGTACGGTATTTTCAGCGGAGTACATCAAGGATAATTTAAAATTGATTCTGGGAGGAGGATGGAATACCTATGAGGGCAAACATTTTGGAGAGGTGATCTGGGCAGAATTTGCCCCGAATAGTTCAATTCGGGATCGATATTATGATGATGATTCAGAAAAAAACGACTTTAATGTTTTTGCCAAAGCTAATTACAAGTTAAATGATAATTGGGGTCTTTTTGGGGACTTGCAATACAGAACGGTAAGTTATAGGGCCAACGGTGATGATACCGGGCTGGTAGATGATACCTTCAATTTCTTCAATCCAAAAGTAGGGACAACCTTCGATTTGAATAGGAATAACAATTTTTATCTGTCGTTTGCGGTTGCCAACCGGGAACCCAATCGAAACGATTATGAGAATGGGAACCCAAAACCAGAGAAACTCAATGATTTTGAACTAGGCTGGCGTTATGTTTCTACCGATGTTCAACTCAATACCAACTTGTACTACATGAATTATAAAAATCAATTGGTGCTTACGGGAGGGTTGAACGATGTTGGAGCTCCTTTACGAGCCAATATTGGCGATAGTTACCGAATTGGTTTGGAAGTGGACGCCACTATTGCTATTGGGGATGAATTTAGAATTGCCCCAAATGTTGCCTTAAGCTCAAACAAGAATAAAGATTTTGTATTCCAGAGAGATGGGGTGCTACAGGATTTGGGAAATACGAATATTGCATTTTCACCCAATATTATAATTGGGAATAGATTTTCATATATACCAGGCGAAAAGCTGCAATTATCGTTGTTAACCAAATATGTGGGTGAGCAATACATGGGCAATATCGATGCCGAAGGATCTGTTTTGGAAGCTTATTCCCAGAGCGATTTTAATATTCAGTACGTGATTGAACCAAGCTCTATTATAAAGAATATTACCCTATCGGCCTTGGTAAATAATATTTTCAATGCCAAATATGTTTCAAATGGATATTTCTTTACCTATGATGATACATGGTCTGTTCCTAACCAGACAACAACTCTGGAAGGCGCAGGCTACTATCCACAGGCAGGCATTAATTTTTTAATGGGTGCGACAATTAACTTTTAACGCTAAAAGACAAGAGAAACGTTTTAGTTTTTCACTTTTAAACCCGCAAAGAGTGGTATGGCTAGAAATTAACAGTTCTCAACACATTTGGGAATTTCAACAGGCAAATATCAAAAGTCATTTAATGGGCGAATAAACCCATCCCTCATTAAGAAGCACAGGCTTGCATACGAGTTGGGTAATAGACAGAATTTTGGGAACCCTTTAGTGTCACCTTTAGTTTGAAACACTTAATACATTGCCACCAAAACTCGTTCGGTACTCCAGCATATCATAATAGCGCTTTCCATCATCGGGTCTATTCAACATTTGTCCTGTAAACAAACTATATTCATAATCCTCACAAGAGCAAGTAGCAGTCTGCCCATCGAGTATCATAGTTGAACAGTCGTTCGGAGCATGGTTGGGACAACTGGCTTCAAAAGCCCTAAATTGGTTGAAACCGGTATTAATGGCAAAAATCCCAGCCGTACCCACGCCCGCCGCTCCCACATAGACGGCATTGCCGGTATTGGTCAACGGACTGTACAAAGGAAGGTTAAGATTCATATCGAACCTAAATCCAATCTCCTGTAAATAGGGATTCCTATTTGTGCCATCATTACTACAGGACACCAATAACACCATTAAAATTATACCAATAATACGGCTCATAAAGCGATTTCTAATAAGGGTTACTTAGGCAAAAGTGAACAAAAAAAATGTATCTTTGCGTTAAATCCTCTTTAAAAAAGGGGATTTTCCTATTAATGAAATACTGTGATGATAGTATTGCTTGTTTATAATATTCATCACAGCTGTTTGAATAAATCCCGATGCATAGCGGGAAGTTTTCAGGATACTGAAAGGATTATTTACAGTATTACTTTATAAACGAAAAAATTATGAGTAACGTATCTTATTACACGGCAGAAGGGTTGAAAAAGCTAAGGGATGAGTTGAACCACCTTAAAGATGTTGAACGACCTAACGCTTCACATGCTATTGCAGAAGCAAGGGATAAGGGCGATTTATCTGAAAATGCAGAATATGATGCAGCCAAAGAAGCACAAGGACTCTTGGAGTTGAAAATAGCAAAGATGGAGGAAACCTTGGCGAATGCAAGATTGATTGACGAATCACAATTAGACACCTCTAAAGTTCTGGTATTGTCTACCGTTAAGTTAAAAAACCAAACCAATGGCATGGAAATGAGCTATACATTAGTGGCAGAAAGTGAGGCTGACCTAAAAGCGGGCAAAATTTCGGTAAGCTCACCCATCGGTAAAGGTCTATTGGGAAAAGAAGTAGGTGATACCGCTGAAATCACGATTCCTAATGGTAAGATAACGTTGAAGATTTTGGAAATTACCAGATAATAGATAATCATAAATCTTTATCTTTAATCCTATCAATTTTTTGATGGGATTTTTTATACCATAAAAGCAGATTCAGCATGGCCAGTATATTCACGAAGATTATCAATGGGGAGATTCCTTGTTATAAAATAGACGAGGATGAGAACTTTTTTGCCTTTTTGGATATTAACCCAAACGCAAGAGGACACACTTTATGCATTCCCAAAAAGGAAGTTGATAAGATTATGGATCTGGATGAGGAAACCTATATGGGCCTAATGGCATTTTCAAGAAAAGTAGGGAAGGCCATAGAAGCTGCTGTGGATTGCAACCGGGTTGGCATAAGCGTAATCGGACTCGAAGTACCACATGTTCACGTACATTTGATACCTTTGAATGGAATGAAGGAAGCAACATTTCAATATAAAGTAGCGCCTACCAAAGAGGAATTTGAGGCTATTGCCAAGAATATTCGTTCTAAAATTGAATAATCCCCGATTGGAAAAGATAAATACCTACACCGATCAATATCACCAAAGAAATAATCAATATATAAAACAAAGCGGTAAACTTTATGGAAGCTTTTTCAGGTGTAACCATTTTTTGATAATATTCAAAAATGCGTTCTATGTCCTCGGTCCAATTCACCGGATAGATTACTGATCCACATTTATTACATTTGATCTTATTGCTGACTTCGTTTGTGGTTCTGTGATACAATTTACCATATTTGTGTTTTTGGTAGAAAGTGATTTTCATATCTTGGTTAAAACATTCCGGACAGTTATTGGTTAAATTCGCTTCCTTGATAATCTCTAATTTTTCCTTCGCCATTCCTTAACTATTTACTTTTAACGATATTTGCATTATGGTTCCCTCTTTACCGGAAGAGAGTACTTTTATTTTTCCTTTATGGTATTCTTCAACGATTCTCTTTACAAGAGATAATCCGAGTCCCCAGCCTCTTTTTTTTGTAGTTACCCCAGGGTTGAAAATGGCCTGATAATCACTTTTTGGGATGCCGGTTCCCGTGTCGGCAACCAATATGTTTACATATTTACCTGAAGGAACAATGTCAATAGCAATACTGCCTTTCCCTTTCATGGCATCGATTCCGTTTTTCACCAGATTCTCAATTGTCCAATTGAACAAAGAATGGTTTAATAGCACCGGTAATTTTTCGACTTTCGTATTGAATGTGAAATGGATCAATTTAGAACTTCGCAACCTTAAGTATTCATAGGCTTCCCTGGTTTCCTCCACAATATCCAATTCCTTTAATTCGGGTAGGGAGCCTATTTTTGAAAATCGCTCGGTTATTGTTTCAAGTCGAACGATGTCCTTCTCTATTTCTTTGGTGATTTCAGGATTTATTTTTTCCACTTTAAGCAGTTCATTCCATCCTAAAAGTGAGGAAAGGGGGGTTCCTATCTGATGTGCCGTTTCTTTTGCCATACCGGCCCAGAGTTTGTTTTGCTCCGATGCTTTGTTGGTTTTAAAGAAAAAGAATATCACAGCCGCAAAGAGAAGTATGATCAACAATAAAGCAATGGGATAATATTTTAGTTTATTCAGTACTTCAGAGTTCCCATAGTACAATGTTGCTAAATGTTCACCTTGTTGATCTATTAATATTGGAGTGTTTTCGCTAAGAAACTTCTGGATACTGCGCCTAAGGTATATCGAATCCCCGATCTTATCTTCGGGCATATTATTGGTCTTGATAGATCCATCCTTATTGACCAATATCATAGGGGTCGAAGTGTTGTTTTGGAGTACCTTAATAGTAAGGTTTCCCATATCTATATCCTCGGAGTATTGCAAGAGTTCTGATTGGGCTGTTGCCCAAATCTCCATTTTTAAACGTTCCTCTTCCTTGAATTTTTTAAAGAAACTATTGGTATTCCATAAAATTAAACTTACAATAGCAAAGGCTGCTGCAAGTAAAATAAAATTTGAAGTCTTCTTTTTAGGATTAAAATTCATCCAGCTAATTTGTTGCTTTAAAGATAACGCAAAATGATAATAAATGGTGTGTAATGCATTGGGCATCTTATTTTAAATCGCTCTCAAATTGCCTACATTTGCAGAACTATGGCCAATATGATTTCGATACTTCCAAACGATATTACGACCCAAAAATTACATGGATATCTTTTGGGTGCCATAGGTCCTCGACCTATAGCATTTGCGAGCACTATAGATGAAATAGGGAGGCCAAATCTTTCCCCTTTTAGCTTTTTCAATGTCTTTAGTGCAAATCCGCCGATATTGATTTTTTCACCTGCAAGAAGAGTACGGGACAATACTACAAAACATACCCTTGAAAATGTACTTAAAGTCAGCGAAGTTGTAATCAATATAGTTAGTTACAGGATGGTACAGCAAATGTCGCTTTCAAGTACCGAATATCCCAAAGAGGATAATGAGTTTCTAAAAACGGGCCTGAGCATGTTGAAATCCGATTTAGTCAGACCATATAGGGTTGGGGAATCCCCGGTGCAATTTGAATGTAGAGTAACCAAGGTTGAACCCTTAGGAAAAGAGGGAGGGGCAGGAAATCTTATTTTTTCTGAAGTTGTTAAAATTCATATAAATAAAGCCGTACTTGATGAAAACGGGAGTATTGACCAATATAAAATAGATCAGGTAGCCCGCATGGGGGGTAATTGGTATTCTCGGGCCAATCAAGGTTTGTTCGAGGTTCCCAAACCTTTGTCCAGTTTAGGGATCGGGGTAGATAATATTCCCCAAGAAATCAGATCAAGTACGATTTTGACCGGGAATGATTTAGGCTTATTAGCCAATATTGAAGAGTTACCAAGCCAATCCGATATTGCGGAATTCCTTGATTGCAATCATGAACTCACCGTTTTGATCGGTTCAAAGGATAGAAAGAAAGTACATCGAAAAGCCCAGGAATATCTAAACAATGAAGAAGTACTTTCTGCCTGGAAAGTACTATTGGCAAAATGAAACGCATACAATTATTTGAATTTGAAGATTTTGGATGGTTTCCTGACTGGCTGCGCGTATGTATGACCCACTTGATCGTCATCCTGCAAAGAATGATAGGCGTCCCTGAAGTCTTGGCCCGTTTGATCGCCGATATTTTGAAGAAAAAAAACCTATCCACCATCGTTGACCTGGGTTCGGGATCAGGAGGTGCAATGCCAGAGGTTTTGGAAGTACTTCACAAAATAGAAGGTTTAGGGCATGTGACTTTGACCATGACCGACTTGTATCCTAGCGGCGAAATGTTGAAGAAATTCAATGAAAATGCCATCGATAAGATTAACTACCTTGAAACCTCCCTTGACGCGACTAATATTGCCAAAGCTCCCATAGGATTGAAAACCATGGTAAATAGTTTTCATCATATGCCACCTAAAAAGGCACGGGCAATTTTAGAGTCGGCCCAAAGAAACAACCAACCCATATTGATATATGAAATGGGCGAAAATAATATTCCATTACTTATTTGGTGGTTATTGTTGCCTTTATCCTTGATCATATTAATAATTATGGTTCTTTTTATGACGCCATTTGTAAAACCCTTAACTTGGCGACAAATAGTCTTTACCTATTTGATTCCGATAATCCCAATATGCTATGCATGGGACGGTCAGGCTTCTTTGCCTCGAATCTATACACTCAACGATTTGGATCAATTGCTTGATGGATTGGGTTCTGGGAAGTATATTTGGGAAAAGGGCCAGGCCATAAAGAAGAACGGTAAAAAACAAGGAACATACCTTATAGGGCTACCACTTTAATAAAACAGAAATTATAAACACTGAACGCAGATAGCATAATTATTGAAACATGGAAATACAAGGAAAAATCAAGATGATCGATGAAACCAAAACTTTTGGAAGTAATGGTTTTAGAAAGAGGGAAGTGGTAGTAACCACCCAAGAGCAATATCCACAGCACATTTTAGTTGAATTCATTCAAGATAAGTGCGATTTATTGAATAGCTACAATGTTGGCCAAGATGTAAAAATCAGCATTAATCTCAGAGGCCGTGAATGGACCAATCCACAAGGTGAAGTAAAATATTTCAATGCGATCCAAGGATGGCGAATTGAAAGCCTACAGGCTGACGAAGGGAGTGCTGACATTCCACCAGTGCCTCCAATGGAAGCTTTTGAGCCGGCAGATAATATTAATGATGAAGACCATGATGATCTTCCGTTTTAAAAAGGCATTCTTAAATAGGATAAAAGACCCTTTTGGGTCTTTTTGTTTATCCAAGATTTAAAGGTTTTCAAAAAATTTATTTATGTAATTTTGAATTAAAGCTGCTTTTGAAAAAAGATAGTGCACATAAACCATTGTTCTTTCTGACCAATGAATTGTACTTTCCATCCGTAGAGGATGCCAATAGCGATGGGCTATTGGCAGTAGGAGGTGATCTTTCGCCTGAACGATTATTGTTGGCCTATAAAAGTGGAATTTTTCCTTGGTTCAATGAAGATTCGTTGATGTTATGGTGGAGTCCCAATCCCAGAATGGTACTTTTTCCAGACCGGATCAAGATCTCTAAAAGTATGCGAAAGGTCTTGACCAACAGGCAATTTACGTTAACCAAGAATACCTGCTTTGAAAAGATCATTGATCAATGTGCCTTGGTAAAAAGAGAAGGACAGGAAGGTACCTGGATAACCGAAGAAATGAAAATGGCATACATAAAATTACATGAAATAGGGGTTGCAAAATCCTATGAAGTCTGGCAAAAAGGTCAATTGGTGGGAGGGCTTTATGGCATTGATCTGGGGCATGTTTTCTGTGGTGAAAGTATGTTCAGTACTGTAAGCAATGCATCAAAATTTGCTTTTATTAAGTTAGCTGAAGAATTGAAACAGAAGAAATATAAACTCATCGACTGCCAATTGCATACCAAACATTTGGAAAGTTTGGGTGCCGAAGAAATCCCAAGAACGGAATTCATTGAAATATTAAAGAGAAAACAGGAAATAGCAAAAGACTCTAGATCAACCCATTAATCGTAGGGCTTCGCGTTGGCTAAGTTTGGACAAATCGTTGTTTTTAACAAATTCCCAGACCCATTTGGGATTGGTTTTACTATATTCCCGTAGCACCCAGCCGATGGCCTTATTAATGAAAAATTCATGGGTTCCCAAAAGACTTTGAATGATGTAGCCCAATCTCTGCATGTCCATGTTGTTCTTGCTTTTTAATTGATAGAGCAAGCAACATCTTTGCAACCAAATATTGTTCGATTCCAACCATTTTTCAATGTAATCGTCCAATTGTTCAGGGAATCGATTGAAATAGGAGCCTATCAACTTAACGGCTATATAATCCACGGTATCCCACCACGATTTATGGGTAACCATGAATTCCAACAATTTAATATCATTTTTATCGAATAGTTTGGTGTATTTAAAAACGAGTTCTTGTGCATATAATTGGTATTCCCGTTGGGGTTTACTCCAAAGTGTTTTTACAATCTGCTCTAGTTCATTTTTTGGCGGTAAATAGGATCTGACCAGAAAGGGTTTTTGTATTTCTCGCCGTAATGGGCTTTTTATACCAAAGAAATCAAATTGATTGCGCATATAGGCCTTTTGGCCTGCCGCGATTAGAGTATTCGAATTTCGCTCAAATTCCAAGGTTAATGATTCTATGAAATCTTTCATATTATATTTAATATAATATGCGGTCGTGGTTTAGAGGTAACGCTTGCCGTTTTCTAATGAAATTGCCCGCTGCGTCGAACCAGAGATCATTTTCGATGTTCTTTTTATCTTTCTTTCCCACAATAATTAACTTATAAATATTAGTTGGTAGTATGAGGTTTTGAAAAGTATTGTTTAATACTGACTTGGTACTTTGCGAATTTGTAACCGGATACAGTTGAAAAATTCGTTTTATTCTAGTTTTTTCAAATGAATCGGATAAAAAGGTATTTATTTTCAAGAAGGTGTCTTCTGGAATATCAATCTCATGAATCCTAAATCCAGATTCTTTTAATTGCCCCGATTCATCATAAGACAAAAGGTAGTTCAAGCGGTCTTTTTTAAATTTTAGGATATAAGTGGTTTCCAAACTGTCGACCTCTTTATAATAGCGCACCTGCTTGGTATTTTGTCCAATACTCATAAAATCTTTTTGTATAGTTGGAAACTGGGATTTTCTGATGCGATGTTCACGTTCGTGATTATTTTGAGCGAAAAGCACACTGCTCGAAAATAACACCATGATTAGGACCCAATTAAACTTCATCATAACGAAAACAACTTACTTCATGATCATTGACCATTCCTGTTGCCTGCATATGGGCGTAAACCACGGTACTGCCAACGAATTTAAACCCTCTTTTCTTAAGGTCTTTGCTAATGGTATCCGATAGATCGGTATTGGCAGGACCTTCATTGTAGTTTTTGATTTGGTTCCTAATCGGCTTGCCGTCAACAAAGCCCCAAATGTAATTGCTGAAACTGCCGAATTCTTTCCGAACTTTGATAAATGCCTGGGCATTGCTCACCGTAGCACGGACTTTTAGTTTGTTGCGTATGATTCCTTCATTTTGAAGTAATTCCTGGATCTTTGTATCCTTATACTTCGAAATCTTTAGATATTCAAAATTGTCAAAGGCTTTCCTAAAATTTTCGCGCTTACGAAGAATGGTAATCCAGCTTAAACCGGCCTGAAATGTTTCTAAAATCAGAAATTCAAACAAAGTGTCATCATCCTTGACGGGAACACCCCATTCGTTGTCATGATAGGCCTTATATAAATCATCACCGAGACACCAGCCACATCGTTGTTTACCCATAATCTAAATTCAGGTAAATAAAGATATGATAATAAATTAAAATGCTTGAATTAGAAATAAATAAAGAGGCATCCCCAATGTTATATTAAAAGGGAAAGTTATGGCCAATGCCATTGGCAAATATAGACTTGGGTTCGCCTTGGGTGCGGCCAAGCGCATGGCGGCTGGGACTGCGATATATGAAGCACTTGCAGCTAATATGGCAAATAGAAAACGATTACCGATGCTATCCGTAAAAACAGAACTCACCATTGCAACGGTACATCCGTTGATTAAAGGAATTATGATGGCAAAGAAAAAAGCGAACCACCCTTTTTTTAGAAAGTCGCCTAATTTCTTACCACTGGTAATGCCCATATCTAAAAGAAATACGGCCAAAAACCCTTTGAAAATATCAGTCGTAAACGGTTCGATTCCTCTTGCTTGTTCATCACTAGCTAGAAAGCCGATAACGAGGCTTCCCATAATCAAAAGTACACTTCCGTTGGTTAGCGAATGATGAAGTACGCTTCCGAGTTTTATCTTGTTTTTATTCTCTTTTTGAAAATATGCCATAAGCAATACTCCAATAATAATAGAGGGGGCTTCCATCAAGGCCATTACAGCAACCATATGACCGCCAAAGTTAATTTGTTCAATTTCAAGAAATGATACCGCTGTAACAAAAGTGACTGCACTAACTGATCCATACGCAGCTGCGATAGCACCTGAATTTTCAACACTGAATCTTCTGCGAAGAATAAAGTATGTATATACTGGGACAAAAAGGGCTAAAAATACACCGAATAATAAGGACCACAGTATCTCCAAATCCAAATTGCTATGGGACAGCTCTAAGCCTCCCTTGAATCCAATGGAAAACATGAGGTACAACGAGATGAATTTTGCAGAATTCGGGGGAATCTCAAGATCACTTTTCAGTTGAACGGCGATGATGCCCAGAAAGAAAAAAAGCAGGGCGGGGTTGGTAAGGTTGTCTATAAGAAGGTGTAAGTCCATTTAGTACAATTAATTGGCTTATTAGTTTTGTTTTCGTTGAATCAGTTTGATCTTGATGTCACTTTCAATCGAGACTTCGTAATTTTTATTATGGGCATCGACCACCATAGACTCGACAATCTCTTTGGCCTGTTTCAATTGGAGAATACGTTGCTCTGATTCACCCGAATATTCGTTACACCCGCTTTTTAGGTTAAGGGACTGCACAGTATGAAACTTTATTTTGTAATTGATAAGTGAAAGCAATACATCAGCAGCTTCAGCTGGTCTAAAAACCCCGTCGATTAGTTTTATTCGTTCAACACTATTTTCCATTTGAAAGTATTTAATTAATAAAAAATTGTTCACCCATGGTTTTTAATAAAAGAATGCAAGAAAGTGTTCCTGAAACTGCGATTAAACGGTTCATGAATGAGTTGTTATTCAGATTTGAAATGGCAAGTAAGACCGAAATGCTTGATAGTCCGGGTGAATGCATAAAATATGACTGCTGTAAACCCATAGTTTTTTTTTGATTTAAGCACATTGGTCTTAATCTCGAGTTCTTGTTTGTTTACTTATGTATCAAATCCTTGAATCTGTGCAAAGGTTATTAGAATTATTTATTAAATAATATTTATATTTATTATCTAAAGCATAAATATAATTTATGAATTATACCTTGCATCAATTAGAAGTGTTTCTTAAGGTAGCTGAAAAGCAAAGTATCACAAAGGCTTCGGAAGAATTGTTTTTAACCCAACCAGCAGTTTCAATACAGCTAAAGAATTTTCAGGATCAATTTTCCATACCCCTTACAGAGGTGGTTGGCAGAAAACTTTATGTTACTGATTTTGGAAAAGAGATTGCACATGCAGCTCAAAATATTCTGAATGAAGTACATGCTATCAATTATAGATCCTTATTCTACGAGGGCAATCTTGCGGGTAGGCTAACGATTTCAATAGTATCTACCGCTAAGTATGTGATGCCCTATTTTTTGGCAGATTTCATTCGTACTAATTCTGGTGTGGAACTCTCAATGGATGTTACCAATAAAGCGAAGGTGGTACAAGCCCTGGAATCGAATAAAGTGGATTTTGCAATGGTATCTGTATTACCCAAACAATTAAGAGTGAAAAGGGTCGAATTGATGGAGAACAAGCTTTATCTCGTGGGAGGCACAAAGCATGAGGTTGGTCGGAGCAGAAGTATTCATAAGTTTTTTGAAAAACTTCCGCTTATTTATAGAGAACAGGGTTCTGCAACAAGAATGGCCATGGAGAGCTATATCAAACGCAACAAGTTACCGTCGCCAAAAAAAATTGAATTGACCTCAAATGAAGCTGTAAAACAAGCGGTAATTTCAGGCCTTGGCTATTCCATTATGCCATTGATTGGAATTAAGAATGAATTAATGAACAAAGACCTACAGATCATACCGGTGAAAGGTTTACCCATTAGCACGACTTGGAATTTAATTTGGTTAAAAGAAAAGAAGCTTTCGCCAGCGGCCCTAGCATTTTTGGAGCATTTACAAGAAAAAAAAGAGGAGATTATCAAGGATCGTTTTGATTGGTATGAGGACTATTGAACGAAGAGATCCAGATGCTAAGTACGGTTCACCGTCGATTTGAATCTTTTTTTTAGTCCATCCGTAACTATTTTGGGAGTTCATTGTAGTATGCGCCAAGAGTGAGGATTGGTACAAATAGACCCAACTAAAGTTCAAGATACTTCTGTAGCATAATAATCAACCAAAATGTTTAACCCTTCTTTGCTAAGTATATTAAGGAAAAGCACAAAATTGTTGGTTTGAATAGGTCCTTTTACTACCTAAGGAGAAAGAGGTCTAAAGTGTACCGGATTTTGGGGCTTTGCTTTATCTTCGAACTAACCTAGCCTTAGTTATACAC
>JAHHKH010000473.1 GCA_018679695.1 Maribacter sp. | reverse complement strand
TAATTTTAAGGTTTTAGGTGCAAAAAATATACGTGTTGAACAAATTGACGGATTGGAGTTCATTAAAGGAATTACCAATAAATATGATTGGATCTATTTAGATCCATCACGACGTATGGTAAACAGCAAAAAGGTATTCATGCTATCGGAATGCATTCCGAATGTAATACCTCATCTGGAATTATTATTAACGAAGTCAAAGCATGTGCTCATCAAAACTTCTCCCCTTTTAGATATATCGATCGGATTGAATAAACTTGGAAAGGTTAAGGAGTTGCATATTGTGGCGGTCAACAATGAGGTCAAAGAACTGTTATGGGTAATACAAGAAGGCCATTCGGATAAAGTCAAAGTGAAAACCATCAATTTCAAAAAGGGAATTGAAGATACTTATAATTTCGTTTGGACAGAGGAAAAAAGAACGACTCCAACCTATGGGGCCCCACAGAAATTTCTTTACGAACCCAATGCGGCCATTTTAAAGGGAGGCGCTTTTAAACAAATAACCAGAGACCTGAAAGTCGAAAAACTCGACGAACACTCCCATTTATATACCTCCCATGAATTGGTAGCATTCCCAGGAAGGAGTTTTCGGATCATGAAAGTATTTGACTGCAATAAAAAAGAATTAAAGCACTTGTCCGGGACCAAGGCAAATGTTACGGTTAGGAACTTCCCTGAAAGCGTAGCGACAATTCGAAAAAAATATAAAATAAAGGATGGTGGTGATGCTTATCTTTTTTTCACGACGATAAATAAAAGCGAACTCAAGGTAATAAATTGTACCAAAATACAAACTACCTTTAGATGAACACCCGTATCAAATAAGTAGACGCTTTTCAGCCTTTTGCCAATACAGGCTTCATCATGGGAAATTTTATTTCTATCAAAATAATAACAATTTGTGAGTTATTTGAAAATTCGTTTTGACCGATTATAGTCTGAACTTTCAAGGATTAACAGCGAAAACGTTGGAGTTCTAGTGTAATGGACTATTGGAATCAGTAGGAAGACATTAAATTATGATATCATTATTTCATAAAATAACCCTTAAAAATCTATACTGATTCAGATATTTTTGCTAATATTATGCCAAATTTGGGAAATTTTAACACACAAGGCGTTGGTTTCCCATTTTTATATTGAATAATGTAAACTAACAAACAACAAGGATTATGAATCAAAAACTCAATTTAGATTCGAAGAAACCAAGAAGTACATTTTCTACTTTAAAAGTAGCGTTTCTTGCGATGATGATTTGTTTAGGCACACAAATTTCCTGGGCAAATCCCGACTCAAATTTCTCTATCGAAGAACGTGGGGATGAAATCCAGTCGACTGTTACTGGTACGGTTACTGATAATACTGGTTCACCGCTACCTGGGGCCAGTGTTGTAGAAAAAGGCACGACCAATGGTACACAAACCGATTTTGATGGGAATTTCACCATAGAAGTGGGCGATGATGCCACATTGGTTATTAGTTACATTGGCTTTGCGACCCAAGAAATAGCTGTTAATGGTCAAAGTACAATTAATGTCACCCTGGCTGAAGATGCCAGCCAGTTGGAAGAGGTAGTAGTTACGGGATATTCTACACAAACCCGTGGAGATATAACCGGTTCGGTTGCTTCTGTTGATATCAGCGAAGCGACCAAAGCGCCCTTGGTAAATGCTGCAGAAGCACTGGAAGGACGAGTTACTGGGGTTACCGTTACAAACGCCGGTACTCCAGGGTCATCTCCAAAAGTTGTTATCAGGGGGTTCGGAACGAGTAACAATACTAATCCATTGTACATTATTGATGGTGTTCAGACCGATAACCCTTCTATTCTGAATAGCATCAATCCCGGAGACATTGATCAAATAAACGTGTTGAAAGACGGTGCAGCAGCCATATATGGGGCAAGGGCTTCCAACGGTGTGGTAATTGTCACCACGAAAAGCGGTAGTTACAACCAAACCAAACCAACGGTTAGCTTTAATGCCTATACCGGTATTTCCAGGGCCACAAATCTTCCGGATATGTTAAACGTTCAGCAGCATGGCGAATATATTTTCTCAGCGCTGCGTAATGACGGTGTAACAGTATCCCACCCTCAATATGGAAGTGGGCCTTCGCCTGTAGTACCGAATACAATCCAGGGTTACACTCGAGTGTTTTCGTATGATCCTATTGAAAGGGAGCCTCGTTCTGCTACAGTAAAACAGCCAAACGGAACAGACTGGTTTGATGCAATTACAAATGATGCACCTACCCAAAATTTTGATCTTTCCATTTCCAATGGTAATGAAACCGGGAGGTACTTTATGTCCGTCAACTACCTAAATCGCCAGGGTATCCTTAATGATGCTGGGTTCAAGCAGGGGGTTACGCGATTGAATTCAGAGTTTAAAATTGGTGAAAAAATTACGATCGGGGAACACCTTAACGCTTCTTTTTCCAACCAAAACGAAGGAACACTGGAGGCAATTAACATGGCCTATAGGTCATCTCCCCTGATCCCCGTTTTTGATGATGAAGGAGATTTTGCAGGTACAGGTCCTGCCTCTACAGGTCTTAGTAACACACGGAACCCAGCGGCATTGCTCGCAAGAGGGTCGGATAACTACAATAAGATCTTCCGGGTATTCGGGGATTTGTATCTGAGGGCAGAACTGTATGAAGGGCTTAGCTTTAAGACTACTATAAGTGGGAACATCGAAAATTTCACACAACGGACGTTTGTAAAACTTGATCCCGAATTCAGTGAGCCATTAGCTACAAACACCATGCGTGAGCAAGATATCAATAACTGGACCTGGACCTGGAACAACGTATTGAATTACAGCACCATTATTGGTGACCACAACATCAATGCCCTGGTAGGTATAGAAGCTGTGGAAGAAAGCAGCAAAGGGAAAGGTATCAGTCGAAATGGGTACTTATTTGAAAACCCGGAATTCTATCTGTTAAGCACAGGAAGTAGTCTTCCAAATGTAGATTTCGCATACGACGGTGGAAATAC
>JAHHKH010000455.1 GCA_018679695.1 Maribacter sp. | reverse complement strand
CCAGCATCACCAAGATTACTGGCAGCATTCCATATCGACTCTTCGACACCAAAATTGAGCTTGCTTTTAGGAATTCCCGTAAACGTATCTATTTGATAATAGCGCTCGGTCGCGGCAAGATGCATTAACATCGCACCTATAGTATTTGAATTATCATCCAATAAATAATCGACCTCTTGTTGTGATAGGTTCTTGGCATCACGCAGTATGATCATTCGCATCCAATCCATCATAGATACCAAAATGCTGACCTGATCGGTGTAACCTTCCCTTTTCCAAATTGATGGATGTTCCCATCAACTTTTGATAAGGTACTGCCCGCTTGACTTAGATTGGGAAGTAGTAATCCTGCACCAAATATGCCGGTTGTCTTTAAAAATCGTCTTCTTTCTGTGGTTTGTTGTGATTCCATGTTCTTAGTTTTCTTCAAAATAAGAACTAATCACCAATCATGTAGGTTTGTTTTGAATAGTTTAACTATGGGGGAAGGCAGATTGGAATTCGATAAATGGAAACTCCTTTTGTAGTAATCGGGTCTTCGTGTTAAGCGAATTCAAAAACTTTTGATGTTCCTGGGAGCCAGGATTGAACGGTCGATGTTTTAGACCCCGTTGTATTTCCTCAACTTTCGCCATGGTTGAAAACGCTTTATCGGATATCCAAACGCCTTTGAATCGTTCCCAGATATAGTCCACTGCCAATTCGTTAGGGTGTACCATATCCGATTTGTAAAAACGATAATCCCTTAGTTCATCCATCATAATTTCGTAGGAAGGAAAATATGCTTCTCTCACACTCTGGTTCTGGTTGGTCTTATCATCCAATAAGCGATGGATCGCTGCAATCAAATGTGCCTTGCTTCGTTGGTTTTCCACAAAACCATCTTTGAGATGCCTGACTGGGGAAACCGTGAAGATGATCTGTGCATTTGGATTAACCGATTCAATGAATCCAAGCATGCTTCCAAGGCTCTTTGTAATATTTTCGACCGAGAGTAATTCTTTTGAAAACTCCTTTTGAGGTACTTTATGGCAATTCGCAACAATGTCTTCCGAAGACTTGTACCGATACACCCAGGCCGTACCCAATGTGATTATGATATGGGTTGATTTATAAATTTGTTGCCGCGTATTCTTTAACCCTGTATTCAATTTTCGGACCAAGTCCTCTTTGGCAACATCGCTTAAATCTGAATGGGCATCAAAACAATGCCAACGCCCGTTGTGATAAAAAAGGTCTTCATTGGTAAATTGGGCTTCCCTGATTGATTTTGAAACAAGTGTTTCTATGGCAATTGGGTGAAATAAAATCCCAAATGGATTTTTTAGGGACCGGAACTTATGGTAATCGAGCTTTTGACCTATATTTTGCACAAAACAAGATCCCAGCAACAACAATTGGCTCTGATAATCAATTTGATTATCGGCTGTTCGCAGCGGTACTTGGGTTTGGAGTTTCATTCCTTTAAATTAGGTAATCCTTGGCCCTTTCAAGGGCTTCGTCTATCCCCTTTGGATTCTTTCCTCCAGCTGTTGCATAATAAGGTTGGCCGCCACCACCACCTTGGATATATTTACCCAGTTCCCTAACGATCGTCCCTGCATTCAAATTGCGTTCAACCACCAATTCCTTGGAAATATAACAGGAAAGTAAAGCCTTGCCATTCTGTTCGGTTCCAAACAATAAAAACAGGTTGTTCTTACCACTACCCATTTCAAAGGAAAGGTCCTTGATACCTGCAGGGTCCAAATCTACTTTTTTCGCCAAAAAGTCAATTCCTTTAACATCTTCCAATTCGCCGAATAGATTTCCTTTTAGGTTCTTGGCCTTATCCTTCAACAGATTTTCAACCTCCTTTTTCAACTTTGCGTTTTCTGCCTGTAAGGCCTCCACCGCTTTAATTGGATCTTGTGCATTGTTCAAAAGATCTTTTATCTCGTCTAAACTTCTATTGTTCTGAAAATAGAACTCCTTAGCGGCATCGGATGTAATGGCCTCTATCCTGCGGATTCCGGCAGCTACTGCTCCTTCCGATTTTATCTTGAAATGCCAGATATCACCGGTGTGCTTAACATGGGTACCACCACATAATTCGATAGATTTTCCAAATCGGACCGTGCGTACCGAATCACCATATTTTTCCCCAAATAAGGCCATAGCACCCTCATCCAATGCATCCTTCATGGGTACACTCCTATTTTCCTGCAAAGGCAACTTCCCATCTATTCTTGCATTTACAAAATTCTCAACAGCATGCAATTCTTCAACTGTTAATTTAGCAAAATGGGAAAAATCGAATCTTAAATATTTGGAATGTACCGCCGAACCTTTTTGCTCTACGTGCGGTCCTAGGATTTCGCGAAGTGCTTGATGCAACAAATGTGTTGCGCTATGATTTGCCTCCGTTCTGTGACGCTGCTTTTTATCGACCACGGCCTTAAGGGTGTCAGATATGTTTTTGGGTAAGCTTTTGGCAAAATGTATAATTTCGTTGTTCTCTTTTTTGGTATCCAAGATATAGATGACATCACCATTGGGCGCCTCTAAGTAACCTTTATCCCCTACCTGGCCTCCCCCCTCTGAATAAAATGGGGTGAGATTAAAGACCATTTGATACTGTTCCCCTTCTTTTTTTGAGATGATCTTTCTGTATTTGACGATCTTTACATTCGCCTCCAAAATATCGTAACCTACAAATTCCTGTTCGCTATCAGCAGCTAGTACCTCCCAATCCTCTTTGGCTACTTCTGAAGCAGATCTAGAACGGTTTTTCTGTTCCTGCATGGCTTCATGGAATCCTTTTTCATCAAGGGTGTATCCTTTTTCCTCTAGAATCAATGCCGTAAGGTCAATTGGGAAACCATAGGTATCGTAAAGCTCAAAAGCCTTACGACCTGCTACTTCCTTATTCTTTGATTGTTTAATGATGTTATCCAACAATACCAAACCTTGCTCCAAGGTTTTCAGAAAGGAATTTTCCTCTTCCTTCACCACATTTTCGATTAATTGCCGTTGATCCCGCAATTCTGGAAAAGCATCACCCATGGTTTCGGACAAAACCTTTACCAGACGATACATAAATGGTTCTTTGGTATTTAAGAAGGTAAAGCCATACCGTATGGCTCTTCGTAATATTCTGCGAATGACATACCCGGCACCTGTGTTGCTTGGTAATTGGCCATCAGCTATTGAAAAAGCGACTGCCCGGATATGATCGGCAATTACCCTTATGGCAATATCGCTATCTTCTTTTTCACCATATTTAGAATTGGTAATCGTTTCGATTTCTAGAATTATAGGTGTAAAAACATCGGTGTCATAATTGGATTGCACGTTTTGCAAAACCATACACAAGCGCTCGAAACCCATCCCGGTATCAACATGTTTTTCGGGTAAAGGTTCCAATTTTCCATCGGCCTTGCGATTGTACTGTATGAATACGAGGTTCCAGATTTCAACCACTAGGGGATGATCTTGATTCACTAAGGTCGCTCCTGGAATTTTGGCCTTTTCCTCTGCCGGGCGTATATCCACATGAATTTCCGAACAAGGACCACAAGGTCCTTGATCGCCCATTTCCCAGAAATTGTCTTTCTTATTGCCCAGGATAATCCGGTCCTTGGGTACTATGGCACTCCATAAGCCATAGGCCTCATTATCCATTTCCAACTTATCGGCATCCTTGCTTCCCTCAAAGACAGAAACATAAAGACTGTCCTTGTCAATTTTCAACCTTTCCGTTAATAATTCCCATGCCCACTCAATGGCCTCCTTCTTAAAATAATCACCAAAACTCCAGTTGCCCAACATTTCGAACATGGTATGGTGATACGTGTCCTTACCAACCTCTTCAAGGTCATTGTGTTTACCGCTTACCCGCAGACATTTTTGGGTATCGGCAATACGCTTATTTTTGGAAACGCTATTACCTAAGAAGAACTCCTTAAACTGGTTCATGCCGGCATTGGTAAACATCAGCGTTGGATCATCTTTGACAACCATGGGTGCTGAAGGAAAAATCTTATGGTTTTTTTCCTCGAAAAAGTTTAAAAATTGCGTCCTAATTTCCTTGGAATTCATCTAAACTGGTAAGGTTTTATTAATTTTAACAAATTGTGCAAAACAATTTTTATATTTGTTTGTTATGTTAAAACGAAAGCACAAAAATAGGATAAAATCCATTCATGTCTAAAGTAAAATATTATTACGATCC
>JAHHKH010000435.1 GCA_018679695.1 Maribacter sp. | reverse complement strand
GCATTTGGTAATCGGGAACACTTGAAAGAAGCACAGGCGATACTCAAAGCCATCAAGGAAGCTGCTTATCTAGATAATCAACTAGTGCATTCCTATAAAAAAGGGAGCAAACGAACTGAAGGCTTCATCGAAGATTACGCCTTTCTGGCAAATGCGTCATTGAACTTATACAGTGCTTCAATGAACAGTGAGTATTTAAGCTTTGCGCAACAGTTGACCAAAACCGCTGAGGTACAATTTAAAGACGTTTCAGGTTTTTACAAATACAATAGTAGTAATTCGTTGATTGCAAAAATCATTAAAAATGACGATGGAGTTATACCTTCCCCTAACGCAGTAATGGCACATAACTTACTGTTATTGGGCCATATTGAATACAACAAGGATTATATGGCAAGTACAAATGAAATGCTCTCGGCGATGCAACCACTTTTAAAAGAGGGTATTGCGAGCTATACCCATTGGGGCTCTTTGTCACTAAAAAAGATGTATCCCTTCTATGAAATTGCCGTTGTGGGTAAGGAAGCCGAAAATATGAGGAAGGAACTAGCACAGAAATATCTGCCAAACACCCTAATTGTAGGTAGTACAAAGGAAAGTGAATTACCGTTGTTCGAAGGTAGGTATGTAGATGAAGGGACCTTTATTTATGTGTGCCGTGACAATACGTGCAAGCTGCCTGTAGCTACTGTGGAAGGGGCGCTGGAACAATTACAGAACTTTTAAACCAAAAAAAGCTCTTCGAAAACGAAGAGCTAGACTATGAAGCCAAACAAAAGGATTTTGTATTTGCTTTTAGCTTCTTCTACCAGAATGATAAAATCATTGATAGGTATAAAATCACTAGTTATGCATTATCGTAAAGTACCAAAAAATTCTTTCGTCCTTCAAGTATTTGTCGTATCATTTGATTGGTAAATCCCCATTCATTATCATACCAGGTCATTACTTTCAATAAATCGCCATCCACTACTCTGGTCATACTCAAGTCAACGGTGGAAGCATAAGGATTTTTGACAATATCCGACGAAACCAAAGGCGCTGTGGTCGTTGACAATATATTCGAATAACGGCCTGATTCGCTCTCTTCCTTGAATATTGTATTTATTTCTTCAACCGTAACATTGCGTTCGGTAACAAAGGTCAAATCGGAAATAGAACCTACTGGGATCGGAACCCGAAGTGCCACTCCATCAAATTTACCTGAATATCCTGTTAATGCCTTTGTAGTTGCTATGGCTGCACCTGTTGTTGTCGGTACAATATTGGCGGCTCCTGCACGACCCATTCTAAAGTTCTTCTTTGAAGGGGCATCAACGATACCTTGTGAGGCTGTATACGCGTGCACTGTGGTCATTATTGCTTTCTTGATTCCAATTCTACGGCCTAAAACTTCAACTACCGGACTAATATTATTTGTAGTACAACTGGCACATGAAAAAATATTCGTCTTACCGTCCTCTGAGTTAACACCATGAACGACAGTTGGTATATCCCCGCTCTTGGTGGGAGCAGAAATAATTACCGACTTGGCGCCTGCATTGATGTGCTTTTCAGCATCTTCACTCGCTGTGAAGAACCCTGTACTTTCTATGACCACATCGATATTGTTCTCTTTCCAGGGCAATTCTTCAGGGTTGCGTACGGAATTGTACTGGATTTTTTGGCCGTCAATAACAAGGTTGCTTTCATCATGTGATACTTCTTTTTCAAATACGCCATAGACTGAGTCATACTTAATGAGGTATGCAATATTTTCGATAGATACGATGTCATTTACCGCCACCAAATCCAGTTTAGGTGAGTCCAAGATTACTTTGAGCGCAGCTCTCCCGATGCGTCCCATTCCGTTAATTGCTATTTTTTTCATTTTTATTGTATTAGTTTATATAATTCGTCTTCAAATGATTTGTAAGTTTCAGGATACCTATTGTTACTGAGAATTACTGTGTATTCATTACTTTCAGGTAAATAAATTGCTGATGTTTTATATCCTGACCAGCTTCCATTATGGTAAATCCATTTGCCTTTACTTGTAGTATCATAAATGGCAAAGCCATAACCATATTTTTTTGAAACCGCATCTACAGAAGTCATTTTACTGAAACTTTTCTCAGATATAAGTATGTTTTTCCGCAATGCTTTTTTCCATTTTTCAAGATCTAATATTGAGGAATAAATACCACTATCACCTAGAATACCGTTCATCCAATGAATATGTTTATGTTTGGCGTCTTTTTCAACCTTTTGATATTTTTTTGATTTTTTGTTATTCGTATACCCGAGTGTGATATTTACATGGTTTTCAGGAATCATGCTTTTCCGATATACTTTAGAATGCGTCAT
Organism: Maribacter sp.; assembly: GCA_018679695.1. Classification (GTDB taxonomy): domain Bacteria; phylum Bacteroidota; class Bacteroidia; order Flavobacteriales; family Flavobacteriaceae; genus Maribacter_A. The sequence continues at coordinate 900 of JAHHKH010000435.1, read as the reverse complement.
TCCCGCTGGGTCAAAAAGATTGGTTTGCACATAGGATTCATAAGACTGATTGCTTACAATTTCAATTATTAAAGCAAGTAGGGCATAACCTGTATTATTGTATTCATATTTGGTTCCAGGTTTAAAACGCAGAGGTAGTTTTTGATTTGAAAGTACGTGGGGCACATCTCGATGTGTTGCTTGATTCTTTCGATTCCATATTCGTTTTTGATAAAGTAGTTTTTGAATGTCAGGAAGCCCCGATTGATGTCTTAAAAGATGCTCGATGGTAATAGTAGGATAAGGGAATTCTTTAATGATTTGATTTATGTTATCATTAAAATGTAATGACCCTTTTTCTGCCAATTGTACAATTGCCAATGCCGTAAACTGTTTAGATACAGACGCCAATTCAAAAATGGTGGAATCATTGAGCGCCTTTTTAGATGCAAAGTCACTCCAACCATAATTACCTGTAAACACGAGTTTATCGTTTTTGGAATAGAGTACATTGCCATTAAACCCTTTGGAGGCATGAATTTTTGCTAAACTATCTATTCGATGGGCAATCTGTGAATTTCCAATGAGGCCAAAGGCCAGGGCGATAATGACTATTGCCAAATTATTGGTTTTGAAATTGTAGTTTTTCATGTTGACTTTAGTTGTTGGTTTTTAATTGTTGAATTGTAGCTTCCAAGGTTTTGATTTTGGACTCTAAAGGTTCGGTGATATTCTTTATTTCTTCAACGGTGAAACGTTGTTTTATATGCTGCTTGCAGTTCACATCCCAAGCTTTTACTTTAAAAACTATGGCCCGTTCAATTTTAGCGTGATAGTTTTCATCTTGTACTGATGTAATCAAAGAAGGGTTAGTATCTATATAAGCAGTTCCCCATATTTTTATTCTGGTCTGTGATACAT
>JAHHKH010000367.1 GCA_018679695.1 Maribacter sp. | reverse complement strand
TATGAAAACAGCTGTAGAACCTTGTGATTTGCTAAACGAAATCCTATTTTTAAAAGCTGATAAAATCCATTAAAATGCGATTAAGATCCATCTTACTTTTCCTGTCGATTTCTTTTTCACTATCCCTACTTTCACAAAAAGAATCCCCTGAAACATATAAAAAAATAAGGGTGCTCATCATTGATGGTCAGAACAACCACGATCAATGGCCAAAAATCACCTTCATGCTTAAAAAATACATGGAAGACAGCGGAAAGTTCGAGGTCGATGTAAATCGAACGGCATATACCTGGAAAGGGGAAGCCTATCTCTCCGATTTTGCCGTAGATGGGGTGCGGAATACAGAGGTAAGGGAAAAACCGGAGAGCGACCCCAATTACCAACCAGAATTCCAAAAATATGATGTGGTCATTTGCAATTTTGGATGGAGTGCCGCCAATTGGCCGGCAAAAACCGAAAGCGCATTCGAAGCATACATGAAATCGGGAGGTGGTTTAGTGGTTTTCCATGCTGCAGATAATTCCTTCCCGAAATGGCAGGCCTATAACGAGATGATTGGATTAGGCGGCTGGGGGGATCGTACCGAAAAGGATGGCCCTTATGTCTATTATGACAACGAAGACAAGTTGGTTAGGGATATGACCCCAGGAAATGGTGGTGCCCATGGGCCTCAGCATGAATACCAAATACAAATTAGAAATACAAATCATCCTATTACCCAAGGTATGCCCACAAAATGGTTGCATGCCAAAGATGAACTTTATGAAAGGCTTAGGGGCCCCGCCCTGAATATGGAAATTTTAGCCACGGCTTATGCTGCCAAGGCGTATCAGGGTTCTCAGAGACACGAACCTGCCCTAATGGTATTGAACTATGGTAAGGGCCGTATTTTTCATAACATAATGGGCCATGCCGATTATTCGGTGCAGTGTGTCGGATTTATCACCACCATGCTAAGAGGAACAGAATGGGCCGCTACAGGCCAGGTAACTTTTCCCATACCTGAGGATTTCCCTACCTTGAATAAATCAAGTAGTCGTAATTTTAATCAAAAACAATAAATGCAACTTACACTCAGTATACCCGCCTTGCTCTTTCCGGCAATTTCGTTATCGATGTTGGCCTATAACGCCCGGTATTTGGCCATAGCAGCCTTGATTCGACAATTACACCAAAAATTTCAAGAAACGGCTTCGCCGGCGGTAGGGCTTCAGGTCAAACAATTGAACAAACGTCTAGCAATAATTAAAAATATGCAGGCTGTTGCCATTTTAAGTTTTCTGTTCAGTGTTATTACCATGTTCCTAATTTACATTGAATATGAGTTTTGGGCCAACTTGATATTCGGCATTAGCCTATTGGCCTTGATGATCTCATTGGTGCTTTCCCTTATCGAGGTGCAATTATCGACCAAGGCTTTGTCGATACAGTTGGAAGATATTACGCCCAAATCACAGAAAGGGTAATATTCTTTGACTTGGTCCCCAATAATCATCATTTGTGCCAAACCAAATAAAGCCAAATGAGAGCTATTAAAAATAGTGCATTATGAATTTCGAGTATCGCTTGTTCATGATTATTGCAAATGTCACTTGTCTGATCCCTTTGTATATTTTTCCGATTCTGGGATCAAGTCAGGATAATGGCAATAGGCAGGCACCTAAGGAAATGAAAGCTTATTTCCTCAATAATACTGAACTTCATCTGGATGGACTGGTAGACGAGGCATTTTGGTTGAATATTCCGGAAAATGGAAATTTTCGAATGCAAGAACCAAAAGAGGGCGGTGAACCTACAGAGCAAACTGAAATAAGGATCGCATTCGATAAACAGAATATCTATATCTCGGTTATTTGCTATGACAGTGATCCAGCGGGGATAAAGGCTTTTCAAATGAAAAGGGACGAATCATTGGAAACAGATGATCGTTTTAGATGGGTTTTTGACACATTTATGGACAAACGCAGGGCCTATTTTTTTGAAATCAATCCCTTAGGATTACGCGGGGATGGTCTAATTTCCTCAGGGCAAGGGCAAACACTGAATCAGGACTGGGATGGCATTTGGAAAGCATGGACGCATATTGGTGACTTTGGCTGGTCGGCCGAAATCAGGATTCCTTTTAGAAGCATGAACTTTGATTCCAACAGCACCGTCTGGGGAATTAATTTTCAAAGAACGATCCGTCGTAAAAATGAAGAATTGCTGTGGACAGGTTACCGTCGTAATCAGGGATTGTTACGACCACAGAATGCCGGTATACTCACAGGCCTTATTAATCCATCGCAAGGCATAGGGCTAGAGGCCGTTCCTTATGTCATTGCACAGGCAGGTAAGGAATATGATGATGAAACAGCTGAATATGCAAATAACGAATCTGCAGATATGGGATTTGACATCAATTACAATATTACATCCCAATTGAAGGCCTCTTTCACATACAACACTGATTTTGCACAAACCGAAGTAGACGACAGACAAATAAACCTTACTCGTTTTCCTTTGCGTTTTCCCGAAAAAAGGGATTTTTTCCTTGAGGGTTCCTCAATTTTGCAATTTGCGCCCCGAAGTGGTGTTGATCCCTATTTTAGTCGTCGAATAGGACTTGTTGACGGGGTCCCTATTCCCATTAAGTATGGGGGTCGACTCATTGGAAATATCGGTAAGAATAACCTCGCGCTTATACATGTACGAACCGGGGAAGAGGGCGAACTCAATCCAGAAAATTTTACCGTGGCCAGGTACAGACGGGATTTTTGGAAAGAAAGCTCAATTGGCGTTTTGTACACCAGAAGAAGTACCGACGGCGATGAACTATTAGGTGATCCAGTTCAAGATAGAAATACCCTGGGCGCTGACCTCACATTGAGTACTTCTGAATTTTTAGGGGATAATGTGCTGCAATTTTCTGCCTTTTTTATTGGGCACAACCCTGCTTCACCGCTTGACGATTCCACTTCATTGCTAGATCGATCGGTACGGGGTTTGCGGTTTAATTTTCCCAACCAACCCTGGTCGGCTTGGGTTTCGTATAGGGAATTCGGGGATGAGTACGATCCAGCGGTAGGGTTTAACCCCAGGAATGGATTCAAAAGGCTACAACCCGCCATAAACTATGCCCCTCTGTTTGAAAAAAGCAAGGTCATAAGAGAAATAGAATGGGGCATATACTATGAGTATCTCGCTTCCTTGCAAAACAAACTTCTTACAGAGAATCTTAGGTTCACTTTAGGGGAAATCAGGTTCGAATCAGGTGAGAGCTTGGAGGTTGAAATAAATAGAAACTTTGAACTGCTCGATGAAAATTTTGACATACTAGAAGACGGTTCAGTGATTGTGTCTCCAGGAGAATATGTGAATTGGAGTTACGAACTTGAGGTTTCTTCAGCGCCATTTCGAAAGGTCTCTGGATTTATCGGTTATGAAGCCGGGGGGTTTTGGACAGGGAATATTTCCACTTTGGCTTTGGGGTGTACTATACGGCCGGCACCTGGTATTAATCTGGCCGGTGAATATAATTATACAAAGGTAACAGCAGAGAATAGTGGCTTTAACACCAATTTGTTCCAAATGGATTTAGGTCTTGATTTTACCCCCGATATATCGTTATCATCAAATATTCAGTACGATGATGTAAGCGAGGTTCTGGGTACAAACACCCGCTTTCGATGGATAATTACCCCTGGGACCGATGTTTTTTTGGTGTACAACCACAATTGGCAGAACAACCCAGCTTTGGATAAAAGGTTTTTTACCATACAGCAGGGCGGAGCTATGAAAATTGTTTACACCTATCGGTTTTAAGGTATTGGTTTAAATTTAGGCTTAAGAAATTTTAATGTAGCCTAGGTCAATCATTACTTATAAGAACTATACAGATAATTCGCTCACCTATCAACGAACGATTTTATTGCCTCCACCAATCTTTCCAAAAGGCCCTATTTACCAATGTGAAATAAGGCATCCCCTTGATTAACCACCGCCTGATGATTGATGCTGAAAACATAACCGTTATATGGGGCCTTTACTTTTTTACTGCGCTTGGCATAGGTATCGGTTATCAGCCCCATTTCCTGCCCTTTTTTAATTTCGGTCCCATTGGTTATCTCGGGAATGAACATACCAGCGGTAGGTGCACGAAGCCATTTGCGATCGGTCAAGAGAATGGATTCCATCCGTTCACTATACATGGGCTCTATTTTAGAAACCATTTTAAAATGCTTCAATACATTGAGGATACCCTGCATGCCCTCTAAAATGGCAAAGTCATCGAAGCGCATACTCTCCCCGGCTTCAAAGACAATTGCGGGTTTTCCCATTTGAAAGGCGGCTTTGCGAAATGATCCTTTGATCAATCTGGAAGAAAATGAAAAAGGTGCGTGAAAAATTTTAGCCAATTCCGAACTATGCGCATCCTCTTTTGTAAACCGTACCTGAGGGAAATTATGCCGCTGTGCCCCACCCGTATGGAGGTCGATGGCAAAATCCATTTGATGCATAATCTGGGTCACGTAATGGTAGGCCATTCGACTGGCCATAGAACCCGATTTCGATCCTGGAAAACTGCGGTTCACATC
>JAHHKH010000006.1 GCA_018679695.1 Maribacter sp. | reverse complement strand
GTATAAGGACAATTATAACTGGGCCACTTTTGAGAATTTGTATGAGGAAAATAATGGCAACGGAAGCTTACAAGGAAATGCATTAAGTGATAACCAGGAGTTCAGGACACAGTTCAATGCCTTTGGTACCTTGACTCTACCTTTTGCCAGTTTTTTTTCGGCCCAATTGGGCTTGAACATCAACAAGACCAAATACGATTTTAGGGATATGTTCAATACAGGTATGGAAAACACAAGCGGAAAGCGCGATTTTGACCTTATCTTTTTGCCTAGTCTAAATTTGAACTATACATTCTATCCGAAACAAAGTATTTATCTGAATATAAGTCGGGGGTTTTCGAATCCCAGTCTAGAAGAAACATTGACCCCTAACGGAGTCATAAACCCCGATATTGCCCGGGAAACTGGAACCAATTACGAACTGGGGAGTCAATTATCAATGGACAATAATAATCTGAAAATTGAAGTTGCTCTTTATCGAATGGCCATAAAGAATCTATTGGTGGCACAGCGGGTCGGGGAGGATGAGTTTATCGGGAAAAATGCGGGAAGTACCAAACATCAAGGTATTGAATTGGATGTGAACTATAAGTTGGCCATTACCCCAAAAATGCAATTGATCCCCTTTGTTAGCTACTCCTACAGTAACCATAGGTTCGTTGAATTTATTGATGGGGACAACGATTATTCGGGTAATCCATTGACCGGTGTTCCTGCTCATAGGTTAAACAGCGGTCTGCAAATGCAATGGCGAAACGGGCTCTATTGGAATACTACGCATCAATATGTGGGAGCAATACCTTTGACCGATGCCAATAGCATTTCAAGTGATTCATACCATTTATTGAACACAAGAATAGGGTACAAAAAACAACTTTCCTATACGTTTTCGATCGGGGTTGACTTTGGTATTAATAATATTACCGATACCCGTTATGCACAATCGGTATTGATCAACGCCTCAAGTTTTGGGGGTAACGCCCCACGTTATTTTTATCCCGGCAATGACCGGAATTATTACGGCAGTTTGCTCTTGAATTATCGCCTATAACAGTTCTTTCCTTACAGTAATATTGGTTAAATTCGTGAGGTAAGTGAGATAGCTTCAAATCTCGATATCCTGACCGCTACATCTTTTATGAATTGTAAGTATGAAGATATTTAAATATCAGCATTGGCATTTTCTAATACTTTTGGTTTTATTGATCGGTATATACTTTTATGTTCGTAGTTACCCTCTATTTCTCAAAGGCCAATTCTTGGGAGTTAATACATCTACATGGTTTTTATTGGCAATTCTATCTCCCATTCTACATCAGATTTATGTACTTGTATGTTGGCGCATGGAATTGTATTATAATAGTATTTCAAAACTATTTGGGGTTAAAGGTTTTAAAATATATAAAATCGGATTTGCAATTCTGATTTTGTCCAGAATATTGACAATAATCGTATTAGCTGCCTCAAGTGCCGATACCCTTAATATTAATGTTGTTTTTGCTTATACAATGGCAGGTATCATATTCATCCCGTCTGTTTATCTTTTTTATTCTGTAAAAAAACACTTTGGATTTGATAGGGCATTCGGCATAGATCATTTTAACCCTGAAGAGTTTGAGAATAAACCCTTTGTAAGAAAAGGCATATTCAAATACACAGCTAATGGCATGTACATTTATGGTTTTCTTATCCTTTGGATTCCTGGTCTTTTGTTTCTGTCCAAAGCAGCATTAATACTGGCTTTATTCAATCATATTTATATATGGGTTCACTATTATTTTACTGAATTGCCAGATATTAAAATCATATATAAAAACTAAAAATTGCCTAGTGCCGTAAATAATTAATTGTGATGGATTGCTATCCTTTATTTTTAAGGAAAATAAGCCAAAATTGAAAAAAGAATACATTTTTAAGTCCGAAAGACTGGGCTTTAGAAATTGGTTGCAAAAAGACCTCCATGAATTTGCAAAATTAAATGCGGATACTACTGTTATGGAACATTTTCCAAAAGCGTTGACCAAAAAGGAGACAGCGGAATTTATAAAGCGATTTCAAAACCATTACGAAAAGCACGGTTATACCTACTATGCCACCGAGGTATTGAAAACAGGGGAATTTATCGGATTCATTGGACTTTCATTTCAAGATTATAAGTCCAATTTTAATCCGGCCGTTGATATTGGCTGGCGATTAAAAAAAAGTGCCTGGGGTTATGGCTATGCAACTGAAGGGGCCAAAAGATGTCTTGAATTTGCATTTAATGATTTAAAACTGGAAAGGGTCGTTTCGGTTTGCACAATTGGCAATTCGAAATCGGAACGTATCATGAAAAAAATCGGAATGGTAAAAAAAGGAGCCTTCGATCACCCTAAATTGAAAGCATATCCAGCATATGAAAAATGTATCTGGTATGGGATTAACAAAAAAATATAGCAGTTCTTATTTATTTCATTGAACTTTTCGACAACATCAGGAGACCCAATGAAAGTTGGGCTAATTGATGGAATATTTGTCCATTGCTCTCTTGCTTGATACTATACCCCTAAGCCATTTTTTGTAGCCAGGTCCTCATATCCACTTCTTTGTGAATAATACCTTTTACCGCCGAAATCACAATACGTTGTTGTTCCATAGTATCGCGATGGCGAATGGTAACGGTCCCGTCTTCCAAGGTCTGGTGATCTACCGTAATACATATGGGTGTACCAGCGGCGTCCTGTCTTCTATAGCGACGCCCCACGGCATCTTTTTCATCATAGATGACATTGAAATCCCATTTAAGATCCTCAATGATCTTATGGGCAATTTCCGGAAGGCCATCTTTTTTCACTAGGGGTAAAACCGCCGCTTTGGTCGGTGCCAAAACAGCTGGGAGCTTTAAAACGGTTCGTGTGGTACCATTTTCAAGTTCCTCTTCACATAACGAATTTGAGAAAACGGCCAAGAACATGCGATCCAAACCAATGGAGGTCTCAACAACATAGGGCACATAATTTTCCTTTAGTTCAGGGTCAAAGTACTGTAATTTTTTACCCGAATATTTTTCGTGCTGGCTCAAATCAAAATCGGTTCGGGAGTGTATGCCTTCCAATTCCTTGAAACCAAACGGAAACCTGAATTCGATATCTGCAGCAGCATCGGCATAATGGGCCAGTTTCTCATGATCATGAAAACGGTAATTGTCTTCCCCCATACCCAATGATAAATGCCATTTTAGGCGGTTTTCCTTCCATTTCTCGTACCACTCCTGTTGTGACCCGGGACGTATAAAGAATTGCATTTCCATTTGTTCAAACTCACGCATTCTAAAGATAAACTGTCTGGCTACAATCTCATTCCGAAAGGCCTTTCCGGTCTGGGCAATCCCAAAAGGGATTTTCATACGCCCCGATTTCTGTACATTCAAGAAATTCACGAAAATACCCTGCGCAGTTTCAGGCCTTAAGTAAAGGTCCATTGCGCTTTCTGCAGAGGCACCTAATTTTGTCCCGAACATAAGGTTAAACTGCTTAACATCTGTCCAATTCTTAGACCCTGACATGGGGCAGGCGATATCCAATTCCTCAATAAGGCTCTTAACATCGGCCAAGTCCTCATTTTCCAAGGATTTCCCTAATCTCTTCAGAGTACTATCTGCTTTCTCCTGATAGTCGACCACTCGCTGATTGGTAGCTAAAAACTGTTCTTTATCAAAAGCTTCACCAAAACGTTTAGAGGCCTTGGCAACTTCCTTTTCTATCTTAGCTTCGATTTTGGCTACATAATCCTCTACCAAAACATCGGCCCTATATCTTTTTTTGGAATCCTTATTATCGATTAAAGGATCATTAAAGGCATCAACATGGCCAGATGCTTTCCAAGTAGTAGGATGCATAAAAATGGCAGCATCGATCCCAACAATATTATCATTGAGCTGTACCATGGCTTTCCACCAATACTCCCTTATGTTTTTTTTGAGTTCCGCACCGTTTTGTGCATAGTCATAAACAGCGCTTAAGCCATCATATATTTCACTCGATTGGAATACATAGCCGTACTCCTTTGCATGCGAAATTACCTTCTTAAAATCGTCCTCTTGTTTTGCCATTTGGCAAAAATAGAGTTTTACTTAGAAAAGCTTATATTATTTTAATTGAAATTCTGCAGAGGCAAGCAATCTTTGATCCTCAAAGATATTAACAGTGTAATTTCCTGATTTCAAAGACCCTTCAGGAATGGTGATGAAGTCACAAACTTGGGTGTCTTCACCCATAAACAGGAATTCTACCTTTTTACTATACACATTACCCTGCACCGTAATGGTATTGGCATTATCCTCAATAACGCCCATATCAGGTCCTAAAAATTGAAAATAAAGTACTTTTTCCTTGTTTATCATGCTAGGGTCGGCCATAATGGTCACACAACCACGCAATTTTTCAATGGTAGAGGCCTTATTGGTTCTTATAGGTCTTCCACCGCGTAATCTAAAACTAGAACCTTCGGGACCTTGAAGTTTTAGATAACTTTTCGTCTTAAGTTCTTGATTCAGTTCCAAGATTTTCTGGCGCTGCAATGCTTCTGCTTGGGCGATCGAAGTGCTCGCCTTCCTTAATTCTTCGATTTGGGCCTGAGCCTCCTCATTCTTCTCTGTAAGAAGCATGTTATTGTATCGTAAGAAGTTGTTCTTTAACTTAAGACTATCATTTTTCGCCTCAAGTCTTCGAAGTTCTGTCTTGAATTCCCTTAATCTATCAATAGTAAAGGTCAACCTTCCTACAGAATCCAACAGTTGTTGAACCTCATAACGGGCACCTTGTATTTCAATTTCGTTAACTTCGTTTAGTGCTGTGAGTCTATCAACATCGGCTTTCATTAATGTCAAGTCCTTTACCAAAAGCTCTTTTTCTTGCTCTAGGAAACTAATTTGTGTATTAGATTGGGCATAACTGTAATAAAAAGCAATTAAAATGCCTATGATCACAGCAACCAAAGCAGCAAGAATAATCTTGTAGTTGAATTTATTATCTTGTCCGTCCATCAAACTCGTTCGGCTTTAAGTAGGTTATTAAAACTTGAGAATCGTTGTACTCTAAGCTTTCAAATATACTAAATGATATCAACTCAATCCTGCTCCCAAAGGTGTGTTTTGGATGTAATACACGATTAAATAGAGGAGAGTATCATCTATGTACCGTTTGTCGAAACCATTTGCCACTCACCGAATATTCATTTAACGTCGAAAATGCCGTTGACCGTATTTTTTATGGACGAATTAACATTAAAAAAGCAAATTCCTTTCTTTTTTTCATTGAAAACGGCATAGTAAAAAACCTGATACACCATTTAAAATATAAAAATCAGGAACAAATTGGGACCTTTCTGGGTGATTGGCACGGTCAAATTATAGCTGAGAACAACTACATAGATCAAATAGACTATGTAATCCCCGTTCCTTTACACCGCAAAAAGTTGAAAAAGCGAGGGTACAATCAGGTCTTCACTTTTGGAAAAAGACTTGCCCATCATCTAAATGCAGAATTCCAGGAAAACATACTTGTGAAAACTGCCAACACCAAGACCCAAACGAAAAAAGGTAGGATTGGGCGATGGCAAAACAAAAAAGCCCTGTACATACTTAAAGAGCCATCACTTTTGACAAACAAGAATGTGCTCTTGGTAGATGATGTAATCACTACGGGAGCCACCATGGAGATTTGTGCAAGGACACTGAATCAGGCAAAAGGGATAACCATCTACATTACGAGCATGGCCTTTGTACCCTTAACATAGAACTGTACTTAATCCGAAAAGATGCAATAACCTTTATGCAATGTTAATTCTTGAATACAATTTCTAAATTATGTGTTACTTTGTTTCTAGATTGATAAATTAATGCTCAAACGCTTTTTCGCATACCTATTTCTCTTTTTAATAACCACTGCACTCCTGCAATGTGCGAGAAGAGGGAGACCTACTGGAGGCCCAAAAGATATTACCCCACCGGTATTGTTAAAGGCTGAGCCCGAAAATATGACCATCAATTTCAAGGAGACCAGGATTAGGCTTTATTTTGATGAACTGGTAAAGTTGGAAGATGTCCAGGAACAGCTTATCGTTTCACCTCCGCTGAAATACCAACCCGATATAACTCCCCAGGGTGGGGCCAATAAGTTCATCGAGATTAGAATAAAAGACACACTTCAGGAGAATACGACCTATACCTTGAATTTTGGCCAGAGTATCGTGGACAATAACGAAGGCAATCCCAATAGTTTTTTGACCTACGTATTTTCGACTGGGAGTTATATTGATTCATTGGAAGTAAGGGGGGCCATAAAGGATGCATTCAATCAAAACGCCGATGAATTCGTTAGTGTTATGCTTTATGAAATTGACTCTGCCTATACCGATTCGACAATTTTTGAAAGACCCCCAAATTATATCACCAATACCCTTGATAGCGCCGTCATCTTTAGACTTAGTAACTTAAAGGAAGGTAAATATGCAATGTTCGCCCTTAAAGATGCCTCTAAAAATAATATTTTCGACCAGAACACCGATAAAATCGCATTTTTAGAGGACACTGTCTCGATACCAACAGATTCGACCTATTTGCTGAACCTGTTCAAGGAAATTCCTGATTACAAAATATCGGTGCCCAGCCTAGCCGCTTCCAATAAAATCATATTTGGGTATTTTGGCGATGGAAGGGATATAGAAATTTCAAATCTGTCCGTTATACCCGATACCGTCAAAACTACCATTACCAAGGAGCGTGATAAGGATACTTTGAATTATTGGTTTACCCCTTTTGAAATGGATTCCCTGATTTTCACTATTGAAAATAAATCACTTCAGGTTATTGATACCTTCACGGTCAAAAACAGAAAAGTTGGTGCAGATTCACTTCTGTTGCTGTCTCTTATACACA
>JAHHKH010000333.1 GCA_018679695.1 Maribacter sp. | reverse complement strand
CTATAATTGTTATAAGACCAATGACCAAGTAATAAAGAGGTAAACCTTCTCGAAAAATAACAAATATCAAGGCGAAGAATACCAATGCACTACCGGGGTCTGGTTGTGGAATAATCAAAATGGCAGGTAGTATAATTATACCCAGTGCGAAGAGTTGGTCTTTTCTTCTCTTAATATCGGTCTGAATGTCGCTCAGGTACTTTGCAAGGGCCAAAGCCGTGGCAACTTTCGCAAATTCTGAGGGTTGTAGATTAAAAAAGCCAAGATCATACCAAGAAGTTGCCCCAGCAATGGTTTTGCCGAAGACGAACAATCCTAATAGAAGAACCACGGAAATCACATACATTAAACTTGAAAATCGTTCATAAAAACCAGCTTCAAGGGCCATTATGACAAATATCGCGATGATACTTACTCCAAAAAAGAATAGTTGTTTACCATGTAAGGTGCCAAAATTGAATATAGACGGGTCGGTATCCGTGAAGGTAGTAGAGTAAATATTTACCCAACCAATGGTCACTAAGGCTATGTAGATGAATATTGTTAACCAATCAATACGTTTAAGTAGACTTTTACCAGACATACTCGTTTATCTTGAACTCTTCACCACTATAGGGTTTGGCGTATTCATGTTCCAAGGTTTTCTCCAGCATTCTTTTTTCCAAATCTTTACGGGTTATCTCACCTTTAATATATTTTTCGATCATCAAGGAAGCAATGTGCCCTGCATAACGTGATCCATAATACCCGTTTTCAATATAAACGGCGATGGCGATTTTTGGTTTATTGACTGGCGCAAAGGCGACAAAAACAGAGTGATCGGTGAGTTGGGTCTTAACACTGTCGATAATCGTGAAATTTTCAACTGTTCCCGTTTTACCGGCTATTTCAATACCCGGAATTCTTACCCATCTTGCTGTACCTTTTTCATAAACATTAGCCATACCCCTAACCACAGGCTCAAAATGCTTACGATCAATCGTTGTCTGTTTTAGCTCTGTAAACTCAGGTATGGTAATGTCCTCGCCATCAACTTTCTTTAGGATATGAGGTGTAAAAAAATGTCCACGATTGGCGATGGCAGCGGTCATATTTGCCAATTGCAGTGGTGTTGCAGCGACTTCGCCCTGCCCAATGGAATTGGATATTATAAAGGAAGATGTCCATCTATTGTCCCCATACCAGCTGTCGTAATATTCCTTGGAAGGTATACGTCCTGGTCTACCTGTGTGCAGGTCAGAACCTAAATAGCCGCCAAGACCAAAACTTCGCATATGTTTTTCCCAAACGTCCTGGCCTTCATCAGTAGTTTCGAATTTGTCATATATTTTTCTAAAAGTCCCGGCAAAATATGCATTGCAAGATCTGTAGATGCCTACGTTCATATCACGAACCCCACCGCCACAATGACAGCCACGCTTTGTTCTTCCAACATAAAAACCGTTGTAACACTTTATTTTGGTATCAGGTTTAATAACCCCTTCCTGTAAAGCGATGAGGGCATTTAGGGTTTTGAATGGAGATCCTGGTGAGCCTTCCGCTGAAATTGATCTATCAAATAAAGGCTTTGATATACTATCATAATGCAGCTTGCTATAGTTGTTGGATCTCTTTCTTCCTACTAATAATGACGGGTCGTAAGTAGGTCCTGAGATCATTGACAATATTTCCCCAGAAGAAGGTTCAATGGCTACAATACCACCTCTTTTACCATGCATTAATCTTTCCCCGTATTCTTGAAGATCTTTATCTATGGTGATACTAATCTCCTTGCCTTGTATCGGTGGAGTATCAAGCATCCCGTCTTTATAAGGACCAATATCCCTATTGAACCTATCTTTTTGAATGTACTGTACCCCTTTTTTACCCCTTAGAGTATCTTCATAGGTCTTTTCAACTCCTGTACGACCTTTGAGTTCTCCTTGAACGTAATATGGATTTTCAGCAAGATCACGTTCATTGACTTCACTAATATAACCCAGTACGTTTGCCGCACTTTTGGTATCGTAATACCGAAGAGATCTTTTTTGAATATAAAAACCTTCAAAGTGTCGCATTTTTTCCTGTAGTCTTGCATAGTCTTCCTTGGAAAGCTGAGGCACCAACACTGAGGGCAATCTAGGGGAATAAACTCTGGCTTTATTCAATTTATCGATCAGTGTTTCTTTATCCAATCCGATTAAGCGACAAAATTCCAGAGTGTCAAGGGGTTTTACTTCCCTTGGAATCACCATTACATCATAGGCGGGATCATTACCTACCAATAATTTCCCATTGCGATCATAGATATATCCTCTTTCAGGGTAATCATAAATTGGCTTTATCGCAGGGTCCTCTAAAAGCTGATCGGTAGAAAAACTGAATATTTGTAGATAAGAGAGTCTACCAATAAAAGTTATTCCAATGATTAGAATAATAGATGATAAAAGAATCTTCTTCATAGAAGAAAGTATTGGAATTTGTTAGGAATTGATTCCTAATATTGAACAATTATTTAATTAGTGGCGCTCACTAATTCCTTTATTCCCCATAAAGTTAAATAAAGAATGCAATAATTACATTTTATTCTTTGTCTACACTAAATAATGACCCAAATAAGAGGCACAAAATAAGCGAAGCAAGGCCAATGGATAATACTTTTTTCACAATTAATAGCAAGTTGGCAAAGCTAAAAATCTCTAACGAAAAGTAAACCAAATGATGTACTAATATTAATAACGCTAAAAACGTAAATTGTTGTGCCTTAGTAGTATTACTTAGTTTAAAACTTTGGAATTCATAATTAATCCCGAAAACAAATCTCATCATTGTTGGTCGTAAGTAGGCTATTGTAATCGTTGCGGCCGAATGCAGGGCCATGGTGTCGGAAAAAAAATCAATTGAAAGTCCCAATAAAAAACCCAAACCAATAAAAACAGATCTATTTTGTTTTATGGGATACCAGTATAAAAATAAAATATAAACCATTGGATTAATGAATCCAAAAAAGTTCAGCCTATTAAAAACCAGGACCTGCACGAGGACAAGGAGAATAAAGCGGATGATATTTATGAGATAACCGCTATTCATTCGTAATGGTCCTTTCTAGTTCTAAAATTTCCTCTCGCTCCAGGTTATTGATTATGTATACATTCTTAATGTTGGTCATATCATTGAAAAGATCAACGTCAATTGTGTAAAAACTCTTTGAGATGTCCAAATCAAATTTCTTAATGGTTCCTATAGGAATATTTTCGGGGAAAATACTGCTCATTGCACCAGTAACAATTGTATCTCCGATGGTTAATGGCACCAATCTCGGGATGTCTATCAATTGTACGATATCATAGTTCCTAGTGTCCCAAATCAGCGAACCAAAATGGTTTGTATTTTTGATTTTAGCATTGATATTCGAGTTTTTGTTGAGAACACTTTGGACTGTTGCAAATTTCTGCGAGGTATTCTCTACGATCCCCAAAACCCCTAGGTCGGTAATTACTCCCATATCTTGTTTTACGCTATCCTTTTTTCCACGATTTATAGTAATATAATTTCTTTGGTCAGCATAGCTGTTTTTAATCACCTGTCCGGTAACAATTGTGTATTTGATATTTGCCGTATCAATATTTATGGTTGCAGACGATTCAAGGTTAAACAGTTGATCCCTCAATTTTTTATTATCCTGAAGTAGTTTTTCATTCTCTTCATCTAAATCAAAATAGGTAGTGATACCGTGCGAAATGCCATAAATGTTTCCTGCTATCCAATTTGATGAATTGAAGAAAGCCGACTGATGATAGGAATGTGACTGAATGGTAAAGGCCAATGAGAGGATCAACAAAAAGATATAAAGCAGAAAGTTTTTATATCGAATTATAAAGTTGATAATCTGCTGCATTCACTTTTTTGTTTTGTGAAGCCGGTTAAACTGCCCTAAACTTGGGAAACGCATACCGTACCTATTGTAACTTGAATATTCTTATGCCCTATTTAATTAAAATACTCTTGTAACGTTCTAGGTTTTTCAATGCAATTCCAGTTCCACGTACCACGGCGCGTAATGGATCTTCGGCAATATAAACCGGTAAATCGGTTTTTTGGGAAAGTCTCCTGTCAAGTCCCCTTAGCATGGAACCACCTCCGGCAAGGTAAATACCTGTATTGTAGATATCAGCTGCCAATTCAGGTGGTGTTTGTGAAAGGGTTTCCATAACCGCATCCTCAACCCTTAAAATTGACTTGTCCAATGCTTTGGCGATTTCCCTATATGAAATTTGTACTTGTTTTGGCTTTCCGGTCAGCAAATCACGTCCTTGAACAGATTTTTCATCAGGAGGGGTCTGTAAATCCTCGGTTGCAGAACCTATTTCAATTTTAATTGCTTCAGCCGTACTTTCCCCTACATAGAGGTTGTGTTGTGTACGCATGTAATAAATGATATCATTAGTGAAAACATCCCCTGCAATTTTAACAGATTTGTCACATACGATACCGCCTAATGCAATAACGGCAATTTCAGTGGTACCACCACCTATATCCACAATCATATTACCTTTGGGTTGCATAATATCCAAGCCAATTCCTATAGCGGCTGCCATAGGTTCATGAATAAGATATACCTCCTTACCATTCACACGTTCCGCTGATTCTTTTACCGCACGCATCTCAACCTCGGTTATTCCTGACGGAATACAGATAACCATCCGTAATGCAGGTGGGAACCATTTTTTCTTCAAAGCAGGTATGTTCTTAATGAACATGTTGATCATTTTCTCGGAAGCATCAAAATCTGCTATAACCCCATCTTTCAATGGTCTAATGGTCTTAATGTTTTCATGGGTTTTCCCCTGCATCATATTGGCTTCTTTGCCAACGGCAATTATTTTGCCAGATATACGGTCCCTGGCAACAATTGACGGACTGTCTACAACTACTTTATCCGCGTGTATGATGAGGGTGTTTGCCGTACCTAGGTCAATGGCAATCTCCTCGGTCAAGAAATCAAAAAATCCCATTTGTTAAGTTATTTGGTTTGGGTTAAAAGGTGCATTTCATCGACAAAAGTAGTAAAATTAATGCTTAAAATGACGAGTACCGGTCATTACCATTGCAATATTGTTTTCATTACAATAATCGATGCTCAACTGGTCCTTTATCGAACCACCTGGTTGTATAACGCAATTAATGCCACTTTTATGCGCAATTTCCACGCAGTCTGGAAATGGAAAAAATGCATCGCTTGCCATAACCGCCCCATTTAGGTCAAAATTGAATGATTTTGCCTTGTGGATGGCTTGGTTTAAGGCATCTACGCGCGAGGTTTGACCTGTGCCACTAGCACAAAGTTGTTTATTTTTTGCAAGTACAATAGTGTTGCTTTTGGTATGCTTGCACAATTTCGACGCAAATATCAAATCTTCCAGTTCTTTTGTAGAAGGTTCTTTCCCGGTCACATATTTTAAATCGGCTACCGTATCGGTTTTGTTATCCCTATCTTGAACCAAAACACCATTTAAACAGGTCCTTACAATGGTATCAGGTAGGTCAATGTCATTTTGGATCAATATGATTCGATTTTTCTTTCCCTTTAAAATATCAAGTGCATCTTCTGAATAACTTGGGGCAATGACTACCTCGCAGAAAAGATTATGTATTTCTTCAGCTGTTGGTTTGTCTATTTCTACATTACTGATAAGGATACCCCCAAAGGCCGAAACCGGATCGCCGGCCAATGCATCACGATATGCCTGGTGAATGGTATTCCTTGTAGCCAAACCACAGGCATTGTTATGTTTTAGTATAGCAAATGTTGGGTCGTCTTTACGGAATTCGTTCATTAAGTGCACGGCAGCATCAACATCCAACAAATTGTTATAGGAAAGTTCCTTACCGTGCAGTTTGGTGAACATGGCTTCGAAATCCCCAAAGAAGAATCCTTTTTGATGCGGATTTTCCCCATATCTTAAAACCCGACCTTGGGTTTCACTGATTTTTAGTACAGCCTCTTCATGATTTTGGTTAAAATAATTGAAAATGGCCGTATCATAGTGGGAAGAAACATTAAACGCCTTTGAGGCGAACATTTTACGTTCCTCTATGGTGGTATTGCCCTTTCCTACAGAAATAATTTCCAAAAATTCACTATAGTCCCCCATAGATGAAACACAAAGAACATCCTTATAATTTTTAGCCGCTGCACGAATAAGTGAAATACCTCCAATATCTATTTTTTCAATGATATCTTGTTCAGATGCGCCACTTGCCACAGTTTTCTCAAAAG
This sequence comes from Maribacter sp., assembly GCA_018679695.1. GTDB lineage: Bacteria > Bacteroidota > Bacteroidia > Flavobacteriales > Flavobacteriaceae > Maribacter_A. The sequence goes on along the minus strand of JAHHKH010000333.1, from coordinate 4,294 downwards.
GATAAAGGTCGACGATCACGATATCCAATTGTGGTATTTCAAATTCTTCAAGTTGGGCAACATCCCCTTCATGATCCTGTCTGTTCAGAATGCCCCCAAAGACCTTCGGATGCAATGTTTTTACCCTTCCACCTAAAATAGAGGGGTAACTGGTCACATCTTCGACAGGGACTACATCGATACCCAAATCTTTTATAAACTTTTCAGTACCACCCGTTGAGTAAATGGTGATACCTAGTTCTTGGAATTTTTTTACTATGGGTTCAAGGCCGTCTTTGTGAAAAACTGAAATTAGGGCTGAAGTAGCTTTTTTGGTGCTCATATTATGTTGCAGGGATTAAGGTTCTAAGCACACAAAAGTAATTTTTTTGATTGTACTAAATTGTTCATGTTATCAACAAAACAGTTAAAGTTTTAAAGAATCTTGGCTACTTCTTGGTTCACAAATTCCAAAAGCCTTTCATCTTCTTTTGTAAATGGGTCTGGGGAGTTTGAATCAATATCGATTTGCCCGATATTTTCACCATTTTGAAATAACGGCACCACAATCTCGGCCTTCACGTTTATACTGCATGCGATATAATTGTCCTGTGCTTTCACATCGGGAACAACAAAATTCTGATTGCTTAAGGCCACTTGTCCGCAAATGCCCTTACCAAAAGGAATAATGGTATGATCCGTTGGTAGGCCAGCGTAAGGGCCCAATATAAGTTCTTGCTTATCGCCATTTTTAAAATAAAATCCAACCCAGTCATAATGGGGGACGCTATCCCTCAAAAACTTGCATAGTCCCTGTAAACGTTTATCAATTGAAGTATCAGCCGCCGATATTATGGCTGTTATCCCTGGTCGAAGATCATTAAGTCGCTTCATAATCTTTGCTAATATTTTTAATACAATAATACGTTTTTGGAAGGTTTGGACTAATACTATTAACCCTAAATTTTCGTTAATCATTTGGTATGGACTTATTCCCTATTCAATAATTCTTATTTTTATTGACGTGAAGGACCTTGCATTTAAAACAGCATCCATTGCAATGACTATATTGCTGTTGGTTTCAACCACTTCTTGGAAAGTGGAGAAACACTTTTGTATGGGTCATTTGGTTGATTTGGCCTTTTTCTTGGATGCTGAGGATTGCGGAATGGCTATGGATATGATGAATGAAGGTAATTCTACCATACAGCAGGAAAGTTCTTGTTGCAGCGAAGAAATCATCTTTGTTGATGGCCAGGAAGAACTTAAAACTGTAAATGTTGATTTAAGCGTTGATCAACAATTCTTCTTAATTGTATTTACCCAAACTTTTCAAAACAATTTCAATGGGTTAGAGCAACATGATGTTGCCAATGAATATTATCCTCCTCCCTTATTGGTCCGGAACGTGCAGATTCTCGACCAGGTCTTCCTTATTTGATTTTTTTGTTTCTTTTACCGAAAGGATGTCGATATGTGCTTCTTTATCGATTATCCATTTAGTTTTATCTTAAACGGAAACAAATAAATCGATTAACATAATGAAACATACATACAACATTACAGGAATGACGTGCAGTGGATGCGTTGCAAACATCAGCAATGATCTCATAAGAATCGAAGGGGTTACCAAAGTGGATATTAATTTGGAAAAAGGTGAAGCTGAAATTGAGTCTGATCGCCATATCTTGATGGGAATTTTACAGGCTGCGATTTCCGATAAATATAGGATACGGTTAAAAAAGGAGGTAATAAAACCAAATACCATTGACCTAAATAATGAGAAGTCTAAACTGCGACAATTAAGGCCATTGTTCTTGATCTTCCTTTATCTTTTTTCGACAGTTTTTCTTTTGAATATCAGGGACTGGAGTGCCACGGAGGCCATGCTTGATTTTATGGGTTTGTTCTACATTGTCTTTAGCTTTTTCAAGTTCTTGGATCTCAAAGGTTTTCCGGAAAGTTTTAGAATGTACGATCCGTTAGCCAAGGTGTTTCCATTTTATGGTTGGGCCTATCCTTTTTTAGAATTGGGTTTGGGCCTCATGTTCTTAATGCGGTATCAAATAACAATCGCTTTAGTGGTTACTATAGTGGTTTTGGGTTTGACAACCCTAGGTGTTACCAAAACCTTATTGGATAAGAAACAAATTCGTTGCGCCTGTTTAGGGACCAGCCTTAAGTTGCCAATGACCGAAGCTACATTTATAGAAAATGCCATAATGTTGATTATGGCCGTAGTAATGTTGTTCATGAATGTTGCTTAAATAAATCAAATGAAAAAAATAGTAATATTATATATTGTACTGCTTCCCTTCCTCTCCTATTCCCAAGAAAGAATTGAAGGCATGGTTATGGAAGCAAACGCAGAAAACAAACAAATTGGTCTGCAAGGGGCAAATGTGTATTGGATGAACTCCCAAACAGGGACAATAACCAACGAAGAAGGCCTGTTCAGTATTCCTTTTTCCAAGGAATACAATAAGTTGATTTTTAGTCATGTAGGTTTCGAAACGGATACCTTAACCATAAATGAACCTAAAATGGTGCATCATTGGTTAAAACCTTCCAATGAATTGAATGAGGTTGTGGTTGAAAAAAAGCGCGATGCGGTTCAAAAGGCCTACTACAGTGCACAAAATGTAGTCACTGTTAATAGCGCCGAATTACTAAAGGCAGCATGTTGCAATCTTTCGGAAAGTTTTGAAACCAATCCTGCAATTGATGTTAATTTCTCGGATGCCCTTACGGGAACCAAGCAGATCCAAATGTTAGGACTGACGAGTCCGTATTTGTTGATTACCCAGGAGAATATTCCAATGGTCCGAGGCGCTTCACAAGCATTTGGACTTACGTTTACCCCAGGTACTTGGGTAGAAAGTATTCAGATTACAAAAGGAGCAGGTAGTGTGGTCAATGGGTATGAAAGTATATCGGGTCAAATAAATACTGAACTTGTAAAGCCGCTGACCGATAAATCTATTTTTGTGAACGGGTATGCCAATAAAAATGGTCGATTGGAGCTGAACACCCATTTTAATAAGAAACTAACCAATAAATTGAGTACTGGGCTATATATCCACGCAAATCGAAGGGATCAAAAGGAGGAGAAAAACGATGACGGATTCTTGGATGCCCCACTGTCTAACCAGATTAATGTGTTGAACCGTTGGCAATATCAGAACCCCGAAACCGGCTGGGTAAGCTTTATCAATGTTCGCTTTCTGAATGACGACAAACAAGTTGGACAGTTGGATTTTGATCCTATAACCGATAAGTTTACGACCAATGCCTGGGGTAGTGAAATAGATACAAGACGTTTTGATTCTTCCTTGAAATTGGGGTATGTTTTTCCTGAACTTCCATTTCAAAGCATGGGATTTCAAGCATCCTATAGCAATCATAGACAGGACTCGTACTTTGGATTCAATCGATATGATATTACCCATGAAAGTATTTATTCCAACCTGATTTTTAATTCTATCCTAGGTGATACCCGAAACAAGTTTAAAACAGGGGTTACTTTTGCTTATGACGGATATGATGAATTGGTGAATTCAGTAATTTATGATAGAATCGATAACTCGGTCGGAGCTTTTTTTGAATATAGTTATGAAAACTTGGAGAGCATAAGTTTAACTGCCGGTCTTAGGATCGATACCCACAATCGATTGGGGACCTTTGTTACTCCAAGATTCCATTTGCGATATACCCCTTGGGAAAAAGCGAGTTTAAGGGGATCATTCGGAAGAGGTAAGCGCGCTGCGAATATTTTTGCCGAAAACCAGCAATTATTCGGTTCTTCCAGACAGATTCGCTTGGTCGATGATGGGGGTACAGTATATGGATTAGCTCCTGAGGATGCATGGAACTATGGGGTTAGTTTTTTACAGGGATTCAATTTATTTGAACGCCAAGGCAACATCACAGTCGATTTTTATAGGACCGATTTTAAAAATCAGATTGTAGTGGATTGGGAAAATCCGAACGAAATTTCATTTTATAACTTAGAAGGAAAAAGTGAGGCAAATAGTCTCCAGGTCGAAGTGAATTATGAAATATTAAAAAACATGGATGTTCGTACTGCCTATAAATATTATGATGTAAAAACCGATTATCGAACCGGGCTTTTACAGAAACCATTGCAGGCCAAACATCGCTTTTTTGCGAATATTGGTTATGAAACTACTCCAAAGGAAAGTGGTGCCCAATGGCGTTTTGATTATACCTTGCACACTTTGGGTGAACAGCGTTTGCCGAACACCTCAAGTAACCCTATACCCTATCAATTAGAAGATTATTCCGACCCATACAG
>JAHHKH010000330.1 GCA_018679695.1 Maribacter sp. | reverse complement strand
GATCAATATCATGCGGCGTATCATCCAAGCCACTGGGGTAGAGGTCATTCATCTGGGGCATGACCGAAGTGCTGAAGAGGTTGTTAATACCGCCATTCAGGAAGATGTGAATGCCATTGCAATGACTTCCTATCAAGGTGGGCATAACGAGTATTTTAAATATATGTATGATCTGCTTAAGGAAAAAGATGCAAACCATATCAAGATCTTCTGCGGTGGCGGTGGCGTGATCCTCCCTGAAGAAATCAAGGATTTGATGGATTATGGTATTACCCGTGTTTATGCTCCTGACGATGGTCGGGAGATGGGTTTGCAAGGGATGATCAATGATTTGGTCAAAAAGTCCGATTTTCCAATAGGGGATAGCCTGCATAATGAACTTGAACTTTTGGAAAATAAGAATCACCAGGCCATAGCGAGGGTGATTTCCGCGGCGGAAAACTTTCCGAAAGTGGCAAAAAGTACCCTAGATGCCATCCATTCCAAAAATATAAAGGCTACAACTCCGGTATTGGGTATAACAGGTACTGGCGGTGCCGGGAAATCTTCATTGGTCGATGAACTTGTACGTCGTTTTCTCGTTGATTTTCCTGAGAAGACTATCGGTATTATATCAGTTGATCCTTCCAAAAGAAAAACGGGAGGGGCCTTGCTAGGTGATCGGATCAGAATGAATTCCATTAACAATCCTCGCGTGTATATGCGGAGTTTAGCCACTCGACAGAGCAACTTGGCCTTATCAAGGCATGTGCAAGAAGCTGTTGATGTCTTAAAAGCTGCCAAGTATGATCTTATTATCCTGGAAACTTCGGGTATTGGACAATCTGATACCGAGATTATAGAGCATAGCGATGTCTCGCTCTATGTAATGACGCCCGAATTTGGTGCAGCAACGCAGCTCGAAAAGATAGACATGCTCGATTTTGCAGATTTGGTAGCCATCAACAAATTTGACAAACGAGGTGCCCTAGATGCCCTTAGGGATGTGAAGAAACAGTACGTGCGCAACCATGGTTTATGGGAGACAGATAAGGATGACCTGCCCGTTTTTGGTACCATAGCTTCCCAATTCAATGACCCGGGTATGAATACACTCTACAAGGCTGTGATGGATCAATTGGTTGAAAAGGCCAATGCCAAATTGGAGTCCAGCTTTAGTATTTCAAAGGAAGTATCTGAAAAGGTTTTTGTAATCCCACCAGCCCGTACACGATATCTCTCTGAAATTGTAGAAAATAACCGTGCCTACGACCAAAGAGTAAACGAACAATCGATTGTGGCACAAAAATTATTCGGAATTTATAAAACGATTGAAGCTATCACCGGTACAAAACCAAAATTGGATAAGTCCGGAATTGCTTTTGAGTCCGACAGTTCAAGCACAGTCGAGAACAAAGACTTAATAAGAATGCTATTTGCCGAATTCGACCGCTTTAAAATGGACTTCGATCCATATTTTTGGGAGATGTTATTGCAATGGGAAGAAAAGGTCAAAAGATATAAAAATCCCTTCTATAGTTTTAAGGTTAGGGGCAAGGAAATAAAACTAGCAACACATACCAAATCACTTTCGCAGACCGACATACCCAAGGTTGCATTACCAAAATACGAAGCTTGGGGTGACCTCTTACGATGGATACTACAGGAGAACGTACCCGGAGAGTTTCCATATACTTCAGGTTTATATCCATTTAAAAGAATGGGCGAAGATCCTACGCGCATGTTTGCAGGTGAGGGTGGGCCAGAGCGTACGAACCACCGATTTCATTATTTGAGTTTGGTTATGCCCGCTAAAAGGCTTTCGACCGCTTTTGACAGTGTTACCCTATATGGGAACGACCCAGACCTTCGACCCGATATTTATGGGAAGATTGGTAATGCGGGAGTTTCTATCTGTTGTCTGGATGATGCCAAGAAACTCTATTCGGGGTTTAATTTAGCCGATGCCATGACTTCAGTGAGTATGACAATCAACGGTCCTGCTCCCATGTTATTGGGGTTTTTTATGAATGCCGCAATCGACCAACAATGTGAGCTGTATATCAAGGAAAATGGTCTTGAAAAAGAAGTCGTGGCAAAAATCCAAAATCACTATAAGGAGAAGGGGGTTGATCGCCCATGTTATAACAGGGAATTACCGGAGGGCAATGACGGCCTCGGGTTGCTACTATTGGGGGTAACCGGTGATCAAGTGCTTCCGAAGGAAGTCTACAAAAAAATAAAAACGAAGACGCTAG
>JAHHKH010000325.1 GCA_018679695.1 Maribacter sp. | reverse complement strand
CTGTATGGTTCCGCTTAAATGATCCAAGGACACACCTTGTTTCTTGGCGGCTGCAATGTAAAATGCCATTATGGGGAGTACCGCACCGTTCATGGTCATTGATACAGACATTTTATCCAAAGGGATCTGGTCGAATAATATTTCCATATCCAAAATCGAATCTATCGCCACACCTGCCTTACCCACATCGCCTGTAACGCGCGGGTGATCTGAATCGTAACCGCGATGGGTGGCTAAATCAAATGCGACCGAAAGTCCTTTTTGTCCGGCGGCTAAGTTTCTTCTGTAGAATGCATTTGACTCTTCGGCAGTAGAAAAACCAGCATATTGGCGAATGGTCCAAGGTCGGGTAACATACATAGTACTATTAGGTCCTCTCAAAAAAGGAGGTACCCCTGCAGCAAAATTCAAATGTTCGGCATCCTTTATGTCCTTTTTGGAAAAATGACTTTTTACAGGAATCCCTTCGGGAGTATTCCATACTTCATTATTCCCTGAAGTATCGGCTGCTTTAGCCGTAGTTTTGTTTAACGTTAAATCAGAAAAATCAGGTCTCATACTTCTAAGGATTTTATAGTTTTTTGGATTTTATTCTGAATGCCAGAAAGGGTTGTGATTACATCTGATTTAATATGCACACAACCATCAAGGCCTGCTTCAGTCAGATCATCAATGATGTTTGTTGGGTTACCTGCCAATATCAGAACTTTTTCACTATTCAATGCCCGAAACGTTTTAACATAGTTTAGGGCACTTTCATTATAATCTTCATCCGAACTACAGATAACCACTACATTGGAATCTGATTTGGCCGATTGCTCTGCTGCCTCTAGCGGAGAGGCATAACTTTGTTCTTGAAGCACAGTAAAACCACTGACTCCAATAAAGTCATAAGCAAAGGCTGCCCTGGCCTTTCTCATGGTTAAATTTCCAAAACTGGCCAATTCTACAACCGGACGCTTCTTTGTTTTTTCAACCAATTCTTCGGTCTTCTTCCGAATGGCTTCAATCTCCAAGGAAGCTCTTCTCGGTCTCAAGAGTCTAGTGTTATGCTGTTCGCCTGCGGAAAGGACAGAGGAAGCAACGGACTCCATTAAATTGGGATATTTATTCACACCAACCATCGGGAGCCTTCGTTGACTTATCAATTTGATCTTTTCCTGACGGATTTCTGCAATCTGTGTCTGGATCAACTCACTTTCAAAGGATTTATAAAAGCCTCCATTCAGTTCTACAGCCTTAAAAACTTCCAAGGCCTTAGCGGCTATTTTTGCACTGACCTCCTCAATATAGTAAGAACCATCAACAGGATTGGCAACTTTACCTAAATAGGATTCTTCCTTTAAAATCGTAGTAATATTGCCGGCAATCCTATCTGAGAATTCCGATGGTTCACTGAATTCCTTGTCAAAGGCATCAATTAATATTCCGTCTACATTGCCCAATATTGCGGACATGGCCTCAGTTGTTGCGCGTAATAGGTTGGTATGTGGGTCTGTAACCGACTTACTCCAGATGGAGGTTTTTGCAAGAATGCTATAGTCTTGCTCCGGGACGCCATATTTTGATGCAACTTCGTTTAGCAAACTATTCAAGGCCCTGAACTTTCCAATTTCTACAAAATATTCGGACCCTATGCCCAATTTAAAATTAAGGTTGTTAAAAATTTCTTGGACAGTGATATCCCTTTCAATAAGATTTTCAATTAGGAACACCAAAGAATTCAAGGTATAGGCCACTTCCTGCACTTGGTTAGCTCCTGAATCCAGGTACTCGCTACCTGAAACGGTAACTACTTTGTAATTAGGATAAACGGTAGCTGATTTTATAAGCTTTGCAGCGTCGCCAAATTGATTTTCCCCAATATTTCCCTTCGTCAGATAATTGGAAATTACTTCAGTGTCGATAAAGCCATGTAGATTTTCGCTACTTATATTCCGGTCTTGGACAAGTGCGAAGAATTCTGACGCAAATTCAATTACATTAGTTCTTAAAATAAACGAAACTGCAATTTCTTTTAAATCTATCCCCGCTAGAAGCTGGTTTGCTGAAATTTCTTTTTCGAAAGTGAAAAGCAGTCCATTTATACCCTCTTCTATAGCTTTTAAGGCAAGTTTATTCCCGTCTTTTGCGCTATTGACAGTGATGCTCCTATAATTGATTAGCGATTGGGAGTTTTCACCTGTGTTATTTATGTATTCCTGTTTATCTTCGGCATTGTAAAAGGGTTGGATTTTAATTTTGTTCAAGTTTTTCCAAACCAGTTTTTTTTCAAAATCCGCACCTTTGAGATCAATGCGCACTTTCTCCATCCACTCTTGCTTTGTAACAGGACTGAATTCTGAAAAAAGTAATTTTCTTGAATCGTTCATACTATTTACTATTAATTTTGAAATACGTGTGTTCTTTTTTTAAATACTAACTAATTGAATATACATTAAATTTTTACTCAAACATTATATTTCCATTTTACTGACATTTGGATATTTACCTAGGCCAAAAAACTCAGTAAAATACCTGCAGCAATAGCAGAACCAATAACGCCGGACACATTGGGCGCCATCGCATGCATCAATAAATAATTATTGGGATCGGATTTGAGTGCTTCAGCGTGCACGACCCTCGCACTGTCCGGCACAGCGGAAACTCCCGATGCCCCAATTAAAGGATTGATCTTGTTATCACCTTTCAGGAATAAATTCATGAACTTGGCAAAAAGCAATCCTCCCATTGTGGCTATGACAAAAGATACGGCGCCAAGTCCAAATATCATCATGGAATCCTTGGTTATGAATATATCGGCCTGTGTAGATGCCCCAACCGTTACCCCTAAAAGGATTGTAACAATATCAATAAGTTTCGTTCGAGCGGTATCGGCCAATCGCTCGGTTCTTCCCGATTCCTTCAATAAGTTTCCAAAGAACAACATACCCAATAATGGCAAGGCACTTGGTGATATGAAAGTTGTCAATAAAAGGGCTACGATTGGAAAAATCATTTTCTCCTTTTGCGAAACGGCCCTAGGAGGTTTCATTCTAATTTTTCTGTCCTCCTTGGATATCAACAATCGCATTAAAGGAGGTTGAATCACAGGTACAAGTGCCATATAGGAATAGGCAGCTATTGCTATGGGACCAATAAGATTTTTAACCGTAGTGCCATCTGGAAGGATATTTATACCGTTGGCAAGTTTTGAAGATAGGAATATGGCCGTTGGACCATCTGCCCCACCTATTATACCAATAGCGCCTGCTTCGGGAAGATTAAAACCAAGATAAAGTGCTCCTAAAAAAGTAGCAAAAACCCCAATTTGGGCCGCAGCTCCAAGCAACATCAGTTTTGGATTTGCAATTAATGAGGAGAAATCGGTCATTGCCCCAATTCCTAAAAAGATAAGGGGTGGATAAACACCTTTGACAACACCAAAATAAAGATAGTTCAATACAGATCCCGTCTCATAAATACCCGTTTGATTCCCGGCAACAAATGGGATATTCCCAATGATTATCCCTGCGCCTATAGGGATTAACAAAAGTGGTTCGTAGTCAAATTTAATACCGAGGTATATAAAGATAATCCCGATAAGTATCATCAGAATATGACCCCAGGTCGCATTTGCAAAACCTGTATAATTGTAAAACTGCCGAATACCGTGAAAAGCGTTTTTATAAATCCCATCCTCTTGGTTGTCACCTTGTTCTGCGGATATCGATGTTACATTATCTTTAGGACTGTGCGCATTACTAAATCCAAGGA
>JAHHKH010000315.1 GCA_018679695.1 Maribacter sp. | reverse complement strand
GTTTTCCTTCGCATGATATAGCCTAATATAAGTAGCTTCAAATTACAACTTTATATGTTCATATGTTTAAACATATATGAAGAAATTTGTAACCCGATTAGTTGGTCCAAGGCATCCCTTTTAGCCGTTTCTTGCCAAACTATAAATTGTATCCGATGGTATTATTACATCCCTATACTCACTATTTGCCAACCACACCATAGTTTTGGCAATGTCCCTAGGGTGAATGGATTTGAATTTCTTCAAAGGGCCAGCCATAACCAAATTTGCAACTTTCATCAATTGTTTGAATATCAATTCCCCTATTCGTTTTTCCTCACGCTTACCACCTATTAATGAGGGTCGTAAAATATGCGTTTTTGGTATATGAAGTTTTATTACAGCTTCTTCCATTTCGCCCTTGGTCCTATTATAGAATATGTTGCTTTTTGAATTAGCGCCCAATGAGGAGATGATGATCAAAGTACCAATGCCATTATCCTTACAAAGTTGCGCAGCTTTCACAGGTATGCCAAAATCAATTTTTCTATAAATTTCCTTATTGGGAGTCTTGGCCTTGGTCGTTCCGATACAACAGAACACCTCATCAGCGTTAAAATCATTTTCAAAGTTATTTAAATCAACTATATCCCCTAGATGTTCCTCGATCTTTACATCTGAAATCCCGACACTTGACCTTGAAAAGAGTTTGATTTTATCATAACGATCATCCTTCAACAATAGTTGTAATAACAAGTTTCCCGTTAAACCCGTCGCGCCCAATATTATTGCAGATTTTGATTCGGTGTCCATAAAACTAAGATAAGACTTAAATTTGTTTATGCCTTCAGCCCTTCCTTTGCGAAAAATAATCCATGTAGATATGGATGCTTTCTACGCTTCTGTTGAAGAACTTGATAATCCAGAATTAGTTGGAAAACCCCTTGCCGTTGGGGGCAATGAAATTAGGGGCGTTGTTTCAGCGGCGAATTATGAAGCTCGCAAGTATGGTGTTCGCAGTGCCATGAGTGGTTATTTGGCCAAGAAGAATTGTCCACACTTGACATTTGTAAAACCCCGATACGACCGCTATAAAGAAATCTCCAAGCAACTTCGAAACATTTTCTTCGAGTATACAGACTTGGTAGAACCATTATCGTTGGACGAGGCATACCTGGATGTAACGGTCAATAAAAAAGGAAATCCTTCAGCCACTTTGATTGCCCAAGAAATTCGTAGGCGAATTCTTGATGAAGTCGGACTTAAAGCTTCTGCCGGAATTTCAATTAACAAGTTTGTGGCGAAGGTTGCAAGCGATGTCAATAAACCAAATGGTCAGAAAACAGTGAATCCTGAAGAAGTAGTACAGTTTTTGGAAGAGTTGGAAATTCGCAAGTTCTATGGAGTAGGAAAGGTTACGGCTGAGAAAATGTTCAGGTTAGGGATTTTTACGGGAAAGGACTTAAAAACAAAATCAGTTGAATTCCTCAAAGACAATTTTGGTAAAAGTGGTACCCATTACTACAATGTGGTAAGAGGAATTCACCTAAGCGAGGTAAAACCCCATCGTATTCCGAAGTCGGTAGGTGCTGAGCGAACCTTTAGTGAAAACCTGAGCAGTGAAATTTTTATGCTTGAACGTCTGGAACATATCGCCAGTGAGATTGAAAGGCGACTGCAAAAATCGAAAATATCGGGTAAAACCGTAACCCTGAAAATTAAGTACAGTGATTTTACCCTGCAAACACGCAGTAAGACCCTGCCTTATTTTGTATCCGATAAATCACTTATCCTGGAAATTGCCAAAGAACTTCTTTATCAGGAAAAAATGGAGAATTCGGTACGTTTGCTGGGCATTTCCCTGGCAAACCTGAATACCGAAAAAAAGAAAACCGAGCCAAAAGAAGACTCGGTTTCAATTCAATTAAAATTTGATTTGTAATTGCCCCGATCAGAAACTACAGGTCTCAATTTCAGTTACTCTAAGGGTGTTCACCATTCCCTTATCCTTAATAGGCATCGCTGCCAAACTGATTAGCATATCCCCGACATCCAAAAAGCCCTTTTTACAGGCAATCATATTCACGTCTTCTATGGTTTCATCGGTTGAGACATACTTGTCATAGTAAAAAGCCTTGACCCCCCAGAGTAAGTTCAATTGGGTCAAAATTCTACAGTTAGATGTAAATACCAATATATGGGCACTTGGTCTCCAAGCTGAGATCTGAAAAGCGGTATAACCACTATTGGTCAATGTAGATATGGCTTTTGCCTTGATCTCATTGGCCATAGTTGCCGCGTGATAGCACACAGACTTGGTAATGTACCTATTGGTTCTAATGTGTGGTGGTTCTTGTGGAACAGTAATCAAATCTGAATTCTCGACACTTTCGAGAATACTCGACATTTTTTCGATTACCTGAACAGGATAATTCCCGACAGATGTCTCACCCGAAAGCATCACCGCATCTGCTCCATCCATAACCGAATTGGCCACGTCATTCACTTCTGCACGTGTTGGTGTAAGACTTGTGATCATCGTTTCCATCATTTGGGTTGCAATAATCACCGGTATTCTTGCCTTCTTTGCGCGCAAAACTAATTTCTTTTGGATCAAAGGCACTTCCTGTGCGGGTATCTCTACCCCCAAATCCCCACGTGCAACCATTAATCCGTCGCAATAAGAAACAATTTTATCTATATTGTCAACTGCTTCAGGCTTCTCAATTTTAGCTATAATTGGAATCTTTTCCTCTCCATGTTCCTTGATAATATTTTGAAGATCAATAATATCCTGGCTATATCTTACGAAAGACAATGCTATCCAATCGACATGCAATGAAATGGCAAAAATTGCATCCTGGATATCTTTCTCTGTAAGTGCAGGTAAGGAAATATTAGTATTGGGTAGGTTGACCCCTTTTTTTGATTTCAGTGGTCCCCCTTGAATGACTTTCGCCAGTACCTGATCTTTTTTATTGGTCGACACTACTTCGAACATTAGCTTACCATCATCAAGTAAGATGGTTTCCCCAGGATTAACGTCTTTGGGAAAGGCACCATAGTTCATATAAACCCTTTCTGAATTACCCTCGAAAGGTTCCCCAGTTACAAAGGTAATTTCATCACCAGGAGAAACAACTACCTCACCGGCCATTACACCAACCCTTAATTTAGGCCCTTGCAGATCTCCCAAGATGGCAATATGGGTGTCTAATTCTTCATTGACCTCACGAATCATTTTTACACGTTCCCGAACATCTTCATAATCTGCATGTGAAAAATTAATTCTAAAGACATCTACGCCAGCCTTTATCATATCTATAATCACTTCCTTTCTGCTTGTAGCAGGTCCTAGGGTGGCAACTATTTTCGTCTTCTTCTTATTTGGCATCACTTAAAAAATAAAGTTGTTTTTTGATTTTAATTTATCAGCATCTACACTATATGCCGTTACCATTTTAGGTATTGCAAGTAATTCTTTAACGAGCATCGCTTTATCAAGGCTATCATCATGTTCAACCTTGATAAAGAAATCCACTTCTTTATACTCTGGCACTAAATGACCTTTTGCAAATGAAATTTCATCCTGAAAAAGACCTTCCCTGACCAAACGTTTACTCTTTGTACTCTCATTGGCTATCAAGGTCCAATAACGATCATGCAGTTCATCTTGCCACTCAAATATGGGGAATGACATATACTGTGATAATTCCAAGTCCTTGGATGATCTTTTGAACCTGGATTTGATACCCATGTTTATGGCATACACCAAAGCAAAATCCTCCATACTACTATGTAATGCTATGAGGGTAAAGGAATCTTCGATAAAATCCCCACAAATTTTGTGCACTGCTACCATAGGTGTACCAAAACGCAAATATAGGATTAATAACGTATACCGCCTAAGCTACCTTGGGCTAAAGGTATTTTTGGTCTTACTATAACGTTTTAGTTCTAGTGACCAGGGAGGAACTATGCCCTACCCCATCTTATCCTGCAAGGCGAAATATGCCCGTTTAGATGCCCTTTCCTCGGCTTTCTTTTTTGAAGTTGCACGTGCTTTTGCTACCACAATATCGCCAATAGACAGTTTTACCGCGAAGTGCTTGACAACGTCGTTTCCTGTGTCTTCGTAAACATTGTAACTAAAGGACTTTTTTTGCTTTTGACACCATTCGATCACCAAACTTTTGTAACTGATTACCTTTCCTTCCAATTGCTCAATATCCACATAGGGGACGATTACCCTTTCGTGGATAAATTTTTCGCAATATTTATACCCCCGATCTAGATAAATTGCCCCAACCAAAGCCTCAAAAACATTGCCATGGATATTATCCCCAAAGTGGGTTTTTGGAATTCTACTCTCAACGAACTTTATCAAGTTCAGATCCTTGCCCAACTCATTCAAATGTTCCCTACTGACTATTTTGGAGCGCATTTTGGTAAGATAGCCTTCATCGCCTTCAGGCACTTCGTTGTAAAGATGTTTTGAAATAATGGTCCCTAGCATGGCATCCCCTAAAAACTCAAGGCGTTCATAATTCATCGGGTTGCCTTTCCTGTCTTTTTTATTTACTGACCGATGTAGGAATGCTTTCTTGAAAATCTTCAAATTCTTGGGTTTGAACCCGAGAATATTGGTCATACCCAAAAAAAAATCCCCATCCTGTTTTGAATGGGAATTAAATATATTGGATGGGAAATTCATTGTTTGATTAACTGATTTTCTTAAAAACTACACAGGCATTATGTCCTCCAAACCCAAAGGTATTACTCATGGCGACATTAACTGCTCTTTTTTGTGCTTTATTAAGTGTTAAATTTAACCTTGGATCAATATTCTCATCAACTGTAGTATGGTTTATCGTCGGTGGGACAATACCATGCTCTATCGATAATATTGAAGCAATCGCCTCTATCGCACCGGCTGCTCCTAAAAGGTGGCCTGTCATCGATTTTGTGGAATTAATGTTGATGTTAGGGGCATGGTCACCAAATACTTCACTGATTGCCTTTAACTCAGCTACATCACCTAGCGGTGTTGAAGTCCCATGTGTATTAATGGCATCTATTTCCTCTTTTTTGAGGCCAGCATCTTTCAGGCAATTCTCCATAACCTTAACAACCCCGATTCCCTCGGGATGAGGGGCAGTCATATGGTAAGCGTCACTCGAAAGTCCACCACCCAAGACTTCGGCATAGATTTTAGCTCCTCTTGCCTTCGCATGTTCATATTCTTCAAGGATTAGGGCACCTGCCCCTTCCCCAAGTACGAAGCCATCCCTAGTGGCATCAAATGGTCTTGATGCTGTTTCAGGGCTATCATTTCTTTTGGAAAGTGCATGCATCGCACCAAAACCACCCATTCCTGCAATGGTTACGGCAGCTTCACTACCCCCTGAAACTATAATATCGCAATGACCCAAACGAATATAGTTAAGTGCATCGATCATGGCATTGGCAGATGATGCGCATGCTGAGACCGTGGTATAATTGGGGCCCATGAAACCATGTTTTATCGAAATATTGCCTGGGGCGATATCGGCAATCATCTTAGGGATAAAGAAAGGGTTGAAGCGGGGAGTACCGTCGCCTTGAGCAAAGTTGATAACCTCGTTCTGAAAAGTCTCCAAACCGCCAATACCAGCACCCCATATTACACCAACACGGAATTTATCTATGACGTCCAAATCCAATTTTGAATCTAGAATGGCTTCATCGGATGATACCAGGGCATATTGCGCGAAACGGTCTAATTTACCGGCTTCCTTTCTATCGAAAAAGTCTTCGGAATTGAAGTTTTTAAGTTCACAGGCAAACCTGGTTTTGAACTTCTCCGTATTATAATAGGTGATGGGTGCAGAGCCACTTTTGCCATGGACCAATCCATCCCAGTATTCCTCAATATTGTTACCAATAGGTGTCAATGCACCTAATCCTGTAACCACTACTCGCTTTAATTGCATTGAACCGAATTTAAATTAATAAGCCAAGTGAATTTAAATAAAAATATCCATGCAGCATGTTTACCGCATGGATATTTATTAACGTATTCAAGAAATCATATGATTACTTCGCTTCTTCTATATAGCTTATGGCTTGGCCAACGGTTGCGATATTTTCAGCTTGATCATCAGGGATTTGAATATCGAATTCCTTTTCGAATTCCATAATCAACTCAACAGTGTCCAGTGAATCTGCCCCTAAGTCGTTAGTAAAGCTAGCTTCTGATACCACTTCGTTTTCATCAACCCCTAACTTATCAACGATGATAGCCTTAACTCTTGATGCAATGTCTGACATAATAATATTGGTTTTAAAAATTTAAATTGTTGGCAAAAATAAAAAACTTTGGTTTAATAACACTATTTGTAATTAAAATGTATGTTAATTTAAGAAATTTAAATACAAGTGTATTACTTTAGCCCAAAATAATTCTTCTTCGGTGACGTCAAAAGTAAAAAGAGAAAAGACGGTAGAAAATAGACCTTGATAATTTGTTTGTGCCTTCCAGTTTCTTTAATCTGTATTCTTTTTTCTTAGCGAGGTTTTAAAATCCAAACACTATTTTCTTCTTAAAAATCCAACTCTATTGAAAACAAAACGAATAGTTCTTTTTGCCTCTGGTTCTGGATCTAATGTGGAAAACATTGTACAGTATTTTCAAACCAAGCCTAACGTTACTATAGCCAGTGTGCTTACCAACAAAAGGGATGCCAAAGTTATTGATCGCTGCAATAGACTAAATATCAGTTCTTTATGGTTCAATAAAATCGCGTTTCAAGAAACGGATTGCATACTTGATCTTTTAAAAGGGATAAATCCAGATTTAATAGTCCTTGCCGGTTTCTTATGGAAAATACCAGAGAAAATCATAAAGGCATTTCCGAACAGGATAATCAATATTCACCCGGCCCTATTACCCAAATATGGGGGCAAGGGCATGTACGGAAACAGGGTTCATAAGGCCGTAAAGGAGAACCATGAATCCGAATCAGGGATTACCATTCACTATGTTAATGAGAATTATGATGAAGGTGCCATTATTCATCAAGCCAAAACCAAAATTAGTGCCGATGATAATGCAGACGACATTGCCGCTAAAGTACATGCGCTAGAGTATGAGCATTTTCCCAAAGTGATAGAGCAATTGTTATTATCCCAATAATGTCGAAAAAGGCAAAGTTTTATGTAGTTTGGAAAGGCAAAAGGCCTGGTATCTATACGACCTGGGAAGATTGTAAGGCGGCGATAACAGGTTATAAAGGTGCCCAATACATGTCGTTTGCTACTTTAGAACAAGCTAAAATGGCCTATGACTCCAATTATGGGGAATACAAAGGGAAAAAGAATTCCGCTCCCAGCCTTACGCCAGAACAATTGTTGATAATTGGGGAGCCAAACTACCATTCCATTTCCGTTGATGCAGCATCGAGTGGAAATCCTGGGATTATGGAATATCAAGGGGTCGACACAAAAACCGGCAAAAAACTGTTCAGGCAAGGACCTTTTAAGGAGGGAACCAATAATATAGGTGAGTTTTTGGCCATAGTTCATGGCCTTGCCTTTTTAAAACAGCACAAAAGCGACCGTATTATATATAGTGATTCCAGAACAGCCATGAGCTGGGTACGTAAAAAGACATGTAATACCAAGCTGGTCGAAACTACCAATAATAAAGAGTTGTTTAATTTGATCCGTCGCGCTCTGAAATGGTTGAAAAACAACTCTTACAACACGCCGATCGTTAAATGGGAAACGAAAGCCTGGGGGGAAATTCCTGCTGATTTTGGAAGAAAATAATACCCCTGATGATTTTTTAGTATTAGAGGAGCCAAGTAGTGGATTTTGGTAATTCAAAACAGTATATTTGCACCAAATTCTAAAAATCGATGGGTAAACTTTTAATTGTGGGCACTGTAGCATTTGATGCTATTGAAACGCCTTTTGGGAAAACGGATAAGATTTTAGGTGGTGCGGCAACATTTATAGGTCTTGCCGCTTCCCAGTTTGAGGTGCAGTCAGCTATTGTTTCTGTTGTAGGTGATGATTTTCCACAGGAATATATTAATTTGTTCAAAGACAAAAATATTGATACCTCAGCACTTGAAGTGGTAGAGGGGGGGAAAACCTTTTTCTGGAAAGGCAAATACCACAATGACCTGAATTCTAGGGATACCTTGGTAACTGAATTAAATACGCTGGCCGATTTTAATCCCGTTGTACCTACGAATTTCAAGGATTCGGATGTGGTTATGTTGGGGAATCTTCATCCAGGCATCCAAATGAGTGTCATCAACCAAATGGATAAAAGACCAAAATTGATTATTCTGGATACCATGAATTTTTGGATGAACAATACCCTTGAAGAATTAACCCAGGTTATTAAATATACCGATGTTATTACGATCAATGACGAGGAGGCAAGACAGCTTACCAATGAATATTCCTTGGTAAAGGCAGCGGAGGCAATCCAAAAAATGGGACCTAAATATGTGGTGATAAAAAAAGGGGAGCATGGGGCGTTATTGTTCAACGAAGAGAATGTGTTCTTTGCACCTGCGCTACCACTGGAAGAGGTTTTTGACCCAACGGGAGCAGGCGATACTTTCGCTGGTGGATTTGCCGGCCATTTGGCAACAACTGGCAATACTTCATTCAACAATATTAAGAATGCCGTAATACATGGTTCTAATTTGGCTTCATTTTGTGTGGAGCGATTTGGAACCCAAAGAATGATAGATTTGCACAAGAATGAGGTGAATAAAAGATTTCATCAATTTAAAGCCTTGACCCAATTTGATATTGAATTACAATGATGATACGCCCTGAATAATTTGCAGGGCTTTTTTAATCTATATAATCAATGAGCGACGCGATCAAACATGAATGTGGAATTTCAGTGATTCGTTTACTTAAACCGCTGGAATATTATAAAGAGAAATACGGTACTGCATTCTATGGGGTAAACAAAATGTACCTTATGATGGAGAAACAACACAATCGTGGTCAAGATGGTGCCGGTTTCGCAAGTATTAAATTGGATATGAACGCCGGGGAGCGCTATATGAGCCGCGTGCGCTCAATTCAGAAACAACCCATACAGGATATTTTTGATCAAATTAATGACCGTATCAATACGGCATTTGTTGATCATCCGGAATATAAAGATGATGTTAACGCCCAGAAAAAGAATATACCTTACATAGGTGAGGTCCTTTTAGGTCATGTTCGCTATGGCACCTTTGGTAAGAACAGTATAGAAAGCGTACATCCCTTTCTTAGACAGAACAACTGGATGCATCGCAACCTAATTGTTGCCGGTAATTTTAATATGACCAATGTGAATGAGCTTTTTGATAATCTTGTGCAACTCGGTCAACACCCAAAACAAATGACGGACACAGTGACCGTTATGGAGAAAATAGGTCATTTTTTGGATGATGCCGTCGCCAAATTATACAAACAAATAAAAAGGGAAGGGTACAACAAATTGGAAGCTTCACCTCTGATTGCCGAGCGATTGAACTTGAAGAAAATCCTAAGAAAGGCAACCAAGAATTTTGATGGTGGTTACACCATGGCCGGTATGTTGGGTCATGGCGATGCTTTTGTTCTTAGGGATCCATCGGGGATACGGCCCGCCTATTTCTATAAAGATGACGAGATTGTTGTTGTAGCTTCTGAAAGACCGGCAATTCAAACTGTTTTCAACGTTCCTTTTGAGAAAGTGGAAGAACTTGATCCAGGAAGCGCTATCATTATCAAGAAAGATGGTAGTTCGTCATTACAGCAAGTTTTAACTCCAAATGAAAGAAAGGCCTGTTCTTTTGAACGCATATACTTTTCTCGAGGAAGTGATAAAGAAATATATCAAGAACGAAAGGAGCTAGGTAAACTCCTTTTTCCGCAAATATTGGAAGCTATTGAGCACAATATCAGGAAAACGGTTTTTTCATATATCCCAAATACGGCAGAAACCTCATTTTTTGGACTGGTCAAAGAGGCCCAAAATTATTTAAACAAGAAAAAGGAAGAGCAAATACTATCGATCGGAACAAAAATTACCCAAGAAGAATTGCATGATATTTTGGCCGTAAGACCCAGGATCGAAAAAGTAGCCATTAAAGATGCCAAACTAAGAACGTTTATTACCCAAGACAGCAGCCGGGATGACTTGGTTGCCCATGTTTATGATATCTCATACGGTTCGGTGGAAAAAGATGATAATTTGGTAATCATCGACGATAGTATTGTACGGGGAACAACACTTAAAAAAAGCATCCTTAAAATTTTAGACAGGCTATCTCCCAAGAAAATAATTGTGGTTTCCTCAGCCCCACAGATCAGATATCCTGATTGCTATGGTATAGATATGGCCAAATTGGAGGACTTCGTGGCCTTCAAAGCAGCTTTGGCACTGCATAAAGAAAACAATACCTTGGATGAGGTTGAAAAAATCTACCATAAATGCGTTGAACAAGTCAATACGCATGACGACGAAGTAATTAATTATGTGAAAGATTTCTATGCTCCTTTTACGGCAAAACAGATTTCAGATAAAATAGGCGAACTACTCAGTCCCGATGATATTAAGGCTGAAGTAAAAATAATTTATCAAACCATTGAAAGTCTCCATGAGGCCTGCCCAAAAAACCTAGGGGATTGGTACTTTACCGGTAACTACCCAACTCCAGGAGGAAATAGGGTGGTAAATAGGGCATTTATCAACTTTTTTGAAGGAAAGAACGAAAGGGCTTATTGATCGTTTTCTCGATGAAATGCGTTAATTTCTGCATTTCATCGATAATATCCGCTGTTTATCGGGTTTATAGCCTTTAAGGAAGCACGCCCACCTACTTTAGACTTGCCATAGCATAAGTAGGTTAAGTTCATGGTAAGATTTGGGGCAAAAAAGGTGGAGACTTCTCCACCTTTTTTATTTGACATCAATATTCGAACTTGTAGCATAAATCGACCTAAACCATACCGCATTTTTATAGAACCTTACACTTTAACCAAGTATATTGGTTTTCATCTAAAACCTTTTTCGAGTAATGATTAAGGCCCTATGTTTGGAGGACCATAGCATAAGTAGGTTAAGTTCATGGTAAGATTTGGGGAAAAAGGTGGGGCAATGCCCCACCTTTTTATTTTATTGAAACCCAATTACGAGGAACATACTCTAAATATATTGCACTTTTAAGGCATTACTAAGCCTAAATCTATTACAGGTTTTCAAGTTATGTTCAGCCAGTCTTTAATTCGAACCATTTTATAGCTAGGAAAACCTACTTACAAATCTTGTAATACAAACCAATCCAAAAAGCATTTCAACCATAGATCGGGACGTTCATCTAAAACCTTTTTTTAAGGCGCCCTTTTAATTTATGTTTGGAGGACCATAGCATAAGTAGGTTAAGTTCATGGTAAGATTTGGGGAAAAAAGGTGGAGCAATGCTCCGCCTTTTTTATTATCCTAACCTTGGTATTTAACAGGGCAAACCTCACTTTTTATGTGTTTATTCCACATAATCACTGCCCAATAAACCTAAAATTTGTTAAAAATTCTTTTTTATTTCCCACAATACCAGTA
>JAHHKH010000084.1 GCA_018679695.1 Maribacter sp. | reverse complement strand
CCACATAACATACATTTTTTATGGTCTTCGGCCAGTTTATTGGGTGACAGTCAAATAGCCATTGACGCTGCCAAGAAAACTGCTGAAAAAGTGCCGACTGGAGAATTGGCGACACTTACTTTCTTACAGGATTTTGCTTCTACGCCCTTATTGGCCTATACACGGTTCGGGAAATGGAATGAGATTCTGACCATCCCTGCTCCCAATGCGGATATTAAACATCTTGGTCTCATGAGACATTATGCACGGGGAATCGCTTTTATTAGAAAAGGAAATATAAAAGAGGCCCAGGAAGAATTGGATGCCATAGCCACGCTCAAAAAAGATACAGAACTGGAGACCTTGATAGCTACTGCGAATAATACATCCGATAGAATAGCCAATATAGCTTATGAAGTAGTGGCCGGGGAATTGGCCGCATTGAAAGGTGATGTTTCAACTGCTATCGAACACCTTGAAAACGCAGTGGTATTTGAAGATAGTCTTACCTATACAGAACCAGCTGCCTGGCATATTCCCACTCGACAGAATTTGGGAGCTGTCTTAATGAAGGCCGGCAACTATGAAAAGGCTGAAAAAGTATTCAAGGAAGATCTGGACGTACTCCGTCAAAACGGTTGGTCTTTGATGGGACTTCACAATAGTTTAAAGGCACAAGGCAAAATGCAAGAAGCCAATGCCATAAAAGAGGAATTTGATAAGGCCTGGGAGCATGCTGATATTACCATTGCTAATTCTGTGTTGTAATCAAAATTCCAATGGAAATCCGCAATAAATCAAAATATTCATATATACTAATGGTATTTTTTGCCATTGGTATATGTGTTATACTATATGCCATTGTTTTCGAAAAAGAAAACCTACCCGTTTATAATCCAGTTGATTTTAATCCAGAATTAGTGGATGCAAGCATACGCAATACGGCATCAGACCATACCGTTGCCGATTTTGAATTGGTCAATCAAAATGGGAAGATTATTACACAAAAAGATTATGAAAATAAAATTTATGTCACCGATTTCTTCTTTACGCGCTGTCCTAGCATTTGCCCCATTATGTCCAATAATATGGAGGAACTTCAGAATATTTTTTTGAATGAAAATGATGTTATGTTTTTATCCCTATCCGTAACCCCTGTACTAGACAGTGTTCCCATACTCAGGAGATATGCTGAAAAACATGGTGTTTTGGATTCTAAGTGGAATATAACCACCGGCGACAAGAAACACATTTATAACCTTGCTCGTAAAAGTTTTTTCGCTGCCGTGGATCAAGGTGATGGTGGACTTCAGGATTTTATCCACACCCCAAACTTTATTTTGGTCGATCAGGAGAAACGTATACGCGGTGTTTACGATGGCACTAAGGATGAGGAGATTGAAAGAATTATCCAAGATATAGCGCTCTTACTAAAAGATTAAAACGCTTTCCGATGGCAATCATTTTGGCCACGGTCATTAAATATGATTAGCCCGTTTTACTTGCAAGCTATAATTACCTATTTTTAGAAAGTACAACCATACTTTTAAGAACTTCCGATGTGTAATAATCAATTATCATACTTTTCTGTTTTAGCGTTTGTCTTGTTATTATTTCAATCCTGTAATAAAAGATCTGATAAACCCATTGAAACACCTGTAATGATCTATGAAGATTCTTTAACAGGCGTGGCTAAAGCCTTAGAGGCCAGGGAAAATATTGCTGCAAAATTGGCAGACGGCTTGGAACTGGGTTTATGGGCATCCGACTCCTTGGCACCAGACCCAGTGGCGATGGATATTGATGATCAAGGCAGAATTTATATAACCCGAACCAACCGTCAAAAAAATTCGGAATTCGATATACGGGGTCATCGGGATTGGATGACCGCTTCCATTGCCCTGCAATCGGTTGCGGACAGACGGGACTTTTTACGTGCTACTTTTGCCACGGAAAAAAGTTTGGAAAACGAATGGCTCAAAGATCTGAACAATGATAGCATTCATGATTGGCGGGATTTAACCGTGGAGAAAGATGAAGTATGGATGCTTGAAGACAGAACAGACAATGGCATAGCCGATGTCTCTACACGTATTCTAGAGGATTTCAATGAGGAAATAACCGATGTTGCTGGTGCCCTGCTTGTACGGGATAAAGATTTATTTGTTGGCATTGGTCCAGACATGTGGCGGCTTTGGGACTCCAATAATGATGGGGTTTTGGATGAAAAAACTTCATTAGCCCATGGTTTTGCCGTGCATATTGGTTTTGGCGGTCACGGAATGTCAGGGGCAATCGAAGGTCCCGATGGAAAAATTTACTGGGGCATTGGTGATATTGGAGCTAGTATAACAGCGCTTAATGGGGAGAAGCATCATTATCCTAACCAAGGAATGATCGTAAGATGCAATCCTGATGGCAGCGATTTTGAGGTGTTCGCCCGGGGACTTAGAAATACCCATGAGTTTGTTTTTGATGCCTATGGGAATATTATTTCATCTGACAATGATGGTGACCATCGTGGCGAAAGTGAACGATTGGTACATATTGTTGAAGGCTCTGATGCCGGATGGCGCACCAACTGGCAATTTGGGAAGTATACCGATCCAAAGAACAATGGGTATAAGGTCTGGATGGATGAAAAACTCTTTGTGCCACGATGGGAGGGGCAAGCAGCATATATTATTCCTCCAATTATGAATTTTCACAATGGTCCTACCGGAATGGCATTCAATCCAGGAACCGGCTTGGGAAAAGATTGGTTGAATAAATTCTTTTTAGTGGAGTTCGTCGGGGACCCAGGTAGGTCTCATATTTGGTCTTTTGACCTAAAACCCAACGGGGCGTCTTTTGAATTAGGAACAGATCAGGATATAATGAGTGGTGTACTGCCAACAGGACTCCGTTTTGGACCTGATGGTGCCCTTTATTTTTCGGATTGGATATCAGGATGGGGAACAAAAAATTACGGGAGGGTCTGGAAGATTGATGTGACCCCCGAAAAAAATGACCTTGAAGCTGAACGAAAGGAAACCCAACGATTGATGATGCTCGATTATACAAATGAATCGACTACTGATTTGGTGGCCTATTTAAAACATCCCGATATGCGTATTCGTAAAAAAGCGCAATTTGAATTGGCCGATCGTACATTTTGGGGCTATCGGGCCTTGAAGAAAGTAATCGCCGAAGAACAGGATCAATTCGCCAGGATCCATGCCATTTGGGGTATTGGGCAAATAGCATGTGCTAATTCGGGGAAAGCAAAACCTCTTATGGGCCTGCTATCTGACAAAGACCCGGAAATAGTAGCACAAGCTGCGAAAGTATTGGGCGACGTGCGTTATTTAGAGGCAGGGGAAGTTTTAGTTCCGCTTTTAGAACATAAAAATGCCAGAGTACAATTCTTCGCCGCCCAGGCTTTAGGCAGAATTCAGCATGAAGAAGCGATTCATTCGCTTTTGGCCTTAATTGAAAGAAATGCTGATAAGGATATCTATATAAGACATGCGGCTGTATTGGCACTTTCGAGAATAGGAAGGTCAGAACCTATCGCGCACTTGGTCAATAACCCGAATAGAAGCTTACGCATCGCGGCCGTTTTGGTTTTACGAAGAATGCAGGATGGGAAAGTAGCTTCATTTTTACAGGATGAAGATGAATATATTGTTACCGAGGCTGCACGTGCCATCAACGATGATTGGTCTATTGAGGAAGCCCTTCCGGCATTGGCAAATACCTTGAACGATAATAGATTTACCTCCGAACCTTTGTTACGAAGAGCTATAAATGCAGCCCTCCGTGTTGGTGGTGAAAAAGAATTAGACCAGCTCATAGCATTTGCCAAACGTTCCGATGTTGCCGGTAATCTACGAGGGGAAGCCTTGGCGGCCTTGGGTAACTGGGGGGAACCATCGGTATTGGATAGGGTCGATGGTCGTTATCGGGGTATAATCAAAAGAGATCCCAGCATAGTCCAATCAAAAATTGAAAAGGAAATCCCAGGTTTCCTGAAAGAGAATGATTCCGAAATCCTTGTTGGTATTACCAAAATTCTTAGTGCGCTCAATATAAATAGCCATAATGATGCATTGTTTACACTTATGCGCACACATCAATCTGAGGAAGTTCGAGCAGCAACCCTGGAGGCATTGGGCAATCTTGGTTATGGCAATATGGAGGTTGCAATGCAATCGGGAATGCGGGACAAGGACCAAAATGTTAGGGCTGTAGCGGTTGGTCTAATTGGTAAAATGGAAATTCCAAAGGAAAAACTACCTACTATTGTTGATCCCATCTTCAAATCAGGTTCAATCAGGGAACAGCAAGGAATGCTAAGCGTATTGGGGAAATTACCATTGGATAAAAGTGAAGGTACATTACAGAAATTGATAAATAAGGCTAACAAGAATCAATTGGACCAAGGTATCATCCT
>JAHHKH010000302.1 GCA_018679695.1 Maribacter sp. | reverse complement strand
AACAAATTGTTGCCTTTGATTGTATTTTCAATGCGATACATGGAACTCCCGGTGAAGATGGCCTAATGCAGGCCTATTTTGAATTATTAGGCATTCCCCAGACTTCGTGTAATTATTACCAAGCTGCTTTAACCTTTAACAAGCGCGATTTACTTAGTGTATTGAAACCCTATGGTATTAAATCGGCGCCCTCTTATTATCTGAACTTAGGGGATGAAATAAATGAGAAGGCCATTGTTGAAAAAGTAGGGTTACCCTGTTTTGTGAAAGCAAACAAAGCCGGAAGCAGTTTTGGAATATCCAAAGTCTATACCAAAGAAGAGTTGAAACCTGCTATCGAAGTTGCCTATAAGGAAGATAATGAGATCATTATAGAAAGCTATTTAGATGGCATTGAAGTTTCTGTGGGTGTTATTAAATATAAAGGCGAAACCAGAGTTTTACCGATAACGGAAATAGTTACCGAGAACGATTTTTTTGATTATGAGGCGAAGTACGAGGGTAAGTCCCAAGAGATAACACCCGCCAGAATATCATCGGAACAGGCAAAAAAAGTAAGTGAAATTGCAAAGCGGGCTTATGATATTTTGAAAATGAGGGGTTTTTCCCGAAGTGAGTTCATATTTGTTGAAGACGAACCCTATATGCTCGAGATGAATACCACTCCCGGCCTGACCACTGAAAGTATATTGCCAGAACAGGCAGGCGTAGCCGGAATATCACTTTCTGATTTATTTGAAAATGCTTTGAGGGAAGTTCTACCTAAAAACCATTAACTTTATCCTATGAGACGTGCCATATTTCCAGGATCCTTTGACCCACTTACCTTGGGTCACCATGATATTATCATGAGGGGTATTACCCTTTTTGATGAGCTAATAATTGCAGTTGGCAAAAATGCCGATAAAAAGTACATGTTTACCCTGGAAGATCGCATAAAGTTCATCACCAAGGCCTTTATTGACGAACCTAAGATAAAAGTACTGACTTACGAAGGACTCACTGTTGATTTTTGTGAAAAAGTTGGAGCGAATTTTATCCTCAGGGGTTTAAGAAATCCAGGGGATTTTGAGTTTGAAAAAGCCATCGCACATACCAACAGAAAACTTTCAGAAATCGAGACTGTTTTTCTTTTGACTTCCTCTGGCAAATCCTATATAAGTTCTTCCATTGTTAGGGATGTTATAAGAAATGGTGGCAATTATTCCATTTTAGTGCCTGATACCGTTCGTGTCAACTGATTAAACCATCAATTTCCCCTCTGATACAAAATTGATATTTAACCCCTTCATTTATTTGCAATTGTAGGTTTTTTCCTTTCAGTTACTTATATGTTAACAATGTAAATACCATTTAATTGAGGTATCACAACTAGTATTGGCCTATTCACAACAAAGCTTTATCAAAATCATATAATACATCTATTTTAGTAGGAAATTACATCATAATGATGAATAGAACCCATATCGATACTAATAATTATTTAATAAAACAGCTGCCAATGGCGACTGTTTTTTTAAATAAAAAACTAGAGGTTGTCTATGCATCTGACCTGTGGGTGAAAGAATTTGAATTCACCAATGGAAAAGTAATTGGAGAAAATATCAGTGATCTTATACAAACTATAAGTAAAGATCTGAAAAACGACCTTAAAGATTGCCTTAAGGGAAATTTTGGTATTGGGGTCAAGGAATGCCTGAATGAAAAAGATGGTCCTAAAAAATGGACCGAATGGACCAATGTTCCCTGGTATGATGAAAAGGAAAACATTATTGGTGTTATCGTTCAAACTGAGAACATCAATCAAAAAATAAACAATGAACCCAATTCAGAAAGACTTCAGCTTCTCTTAAAAGAAAAATCATCAAATGCCAATATAGGTAGTTGGCAATTTGATGCTGAATTAAACACACTGTGGTGGTGTGATATGACCAAAAATTTACATGAAGTCCCTGCTGACTTTATTCCCGATCTTGATACAGGTATTGAATTTTATAAAGATGGCTACAGTAGAAATACCATATCTATGTTAGTTTACAGGGCTATGAACGAAGGCATCCCATATAAGGAAAAATTGCAGATCGTAACGGCGAAAGGTAATGAAAAATGGATAATTGCTACTGGTAAACCTATCTATAAGAATGACAAATATATTGGCCTAGTAGGTACATTTCAAGATATAAATGAACAGGAACTCATTAATAGAAAGACAAATGAAAATGAACTGCTCCTGCGAACGCTAATTGATAGTCTGCCTTTGAATGTATTTGTTAAGGACTTGGATTCGAGAAAAATACTGGTGAATAAATCAGAATTGAATTTTCTAGGGCTCAAGCACGAATCGGAAGCATTGGGGAAAACCGATTTTGATTTTTTAAATAAAAAAAACGCATTGATTGGTAGGGAAGAAGATATCAAGGTTATGGAGAATGGTATCCCAATGCTCAAAAAAGAAACCACTAACATTAAAAAAGACGGTACCAAAACTTCCTTCCTAACCTCTAAGATTCCTTTGAAAGGAGCAAATGGCAAAATCACAGGTCTTGTTGGGATTAGTCTGGATATCTCCGATTTAAAAAATAAGGAGGAAGAACTAAGAAATTTAATTAATGTTACTTCACTCCAAAATAAAAAACTAGTGAATTTTGCTCATATAGTTTCACACAATCTTCGCTCCCATACCGCAAATTTTTCTATGCTATTAGAGTTTTTGGTTAGCGAAAAGGATGAGGAGGAAAAGCAAAATCTAATAAATATGTTAGTTGAAGCTTCTGATCATTTATTGGAGACTTTGAACAACTTAAATGAAGTTGTTGTCATTAACACTAATGTAAATCTTAAGAAACAAAACATTAGTCTAACCAAAAATATTAAATCTGTAGAAAAAAATCTCAGCGAGTTTTTGAAAAATAATAATGCGAAGGTTATAAACACAATAGAGGCTGATGTTAAGATCAAGGCCATACCGGCCTATTTAGATAACATTCTAATGAATTTTTTCACTAATGCGATCATGTATAAATCGCCTGAAAGGGACCCCGTTATAAAATTAAGCAGTACTCGCGAAAATGGTTATACAATTTTGAGTATTACTGATAACGGTCTTGGAATAGATTTAAAAAAATACGGAGACAAATTATTTGGAATGTACAAAACATTTCATAACAATGCCGATGCAAAAGGTATAGGCCTATTCCTTACAAAAAACCAAGTAGAAGCCATGAACGGTAAAATAACTACATCGAGTGTAGTTGGAAAGGGAACCACATTTAATATACATTTTAATGAAGACAATTAATTCAATATTCATAGTAGACGATGATCCCATCACGGTTTTTGGAATTCGCAAAATGTTAGACCGTACAGTTGAATTCAATACCATTAGCACGTATGGCAATGGCAAATTAGCCTTGGATGGCATCATAAAAGTTTTAAAAAATGAAAAAGCAATTCCTGAAGTAATTTTTTTGGATATCAATATGCCGATTATGGATGGTTGGCAGTTTTTAGAAGAATTTATAGTATTGCCTATAGAAGGGAAGGTCCGTATCAATATCGTCACCTCATCAATAGATCCCGCGGATTATGAAAAATGGGAACACTATAATGACAAATCGCATCACTTGATAACCTTTAACACAAAACCAATTAAGGGTTCCCAGATAGCAGCCATAACAAAACATGCTGAATAAAAGTAAGCACATCCTATTAACTCAAATAGAACTACTCCCCAAATAAGGACCTAATATTTACGTACGAATTGGCCAATGCCTTTTTGATTTTATTTGGACCTTTCCATTTTACTTTCTCAATTCCCTCACTTTCTTGACCCATTAATTTGCCTTTATAGGAAGTTTTCATGGCAAACCAATGAACCTCCTTTAAACGATACTTTCCGTTCCGCTTGAAAATGTGATAGGTAGTATCTAAAAAGTTCTCGATTTTTAATTTTTTAACCCCAGTCTCTTCCTCTACTTCGCGGATAGCACATTCTTTAATGGTCTCCCCCTTCTCCAATTTACCTTTGGGCAAATCCCATTTGTCATTTCTATAAATAAATAGGACCTTTCCTTCAGAGTTTGTTACCACCCCGCCGGCAGCCACCTCTTTAGGGATGGTACGGCAAAATTTTTTAAGAATCTCTTCATGGTTGGGATGATATATATAAGCCTCCTTAAGTTTCTTTTTAGCCAGTGCATCAATGGCCTGTTGTACCGCATCCCCATTTAATAGAAAGTACTTACTGTTCGTAATTTCCGATAATTTATTTGTTAAAATCAGAGGCAGTTCTTTTATAAAAACTTTATACATTTGCGACATGGTTTTAGATAAAAACGCCGCAAAAAAAACTGCAGAGCTTCTATTGCAAATTAATGCAATAAAGTTGAAACCCGAAAATCCATTTACATGGGCCTCTGGATGGAAATCACCAATTTATTGTGATAATAGAATCATATTATCTTACCCCATGATTCGAAATTTTGTCCGTGAAGAAATGGCAAAACAGGTTGAAAGTCTTTATGGTAAACCAGATGTAATTGCTGGAGTGGCTACCGGTGCCATTGGCCTAGGGGCCTTAGTTGCAGATTATTTGGGCCTACCATTCATTTATGTGAGACCCGAACCAAAATCACATGGTAGGCAAAACCAGATTGAAGGTTTCTTGGAGGCAAACCAGAGTGTAGTTGTAATCGAGGATTTGATCAGCACTGGTAAAAGTAGTTTGAATGCCGTTGATGCGCTTGAGGCAGCAGGTGCAAATATCAAAGGTATGTTGGCAATTTTTACTTATGGCTTTGATGTGGCAGTGACAAACTTTGAGCAAAAAGAACTTGAATTGCATACCTTATCGGATTATGGCCATTTAATTGATTATGCCTCGGAAACCGGATACATCAAAGAAGAACAATTGAATACCCTGAACGAGTGGCGTATGAACCCTGCAGAATGGCAACAAAAATAAAAATATCATGTATATAGAAGCCCCAAAAAATACAATCCAAAAGAGTGCCGAAAAGGTGTTTGAGTTTTTGACCGATCTTCAGAATTTTGAAAAATTAATGCCCGATAACATAGATAAATTCGAGAATATTAATGAAGATAGATTCCTATTTGCCTTAAAAGGAATGCCAGAGATCGTATTACAACGAAAAGAACAACATCCTAATAACAAAATAATCCTGGGTGCTGCTAGTGACAAATTAATATTTACATTAACTACGGATATTGTGGTAGTCGGTGAAGATGAATGCGAAGTGACCTTAAGTTTCAAAGGTGAATTCAACGCCATGATGGCCATGATGATCAAATCACCAATCACCAATTTAATAGGCACGCTATCAGAAAATTTGGCTAAAGTTTAATTAGTATAACAAGCTTATTGCCTTCATATCAAATTCTTTCCTACTATTATCCTCTAGGGAAACTATTAATCTGCCATCATTTGAAACCCCTCGAACAAAGCCCATGAACTTATTCCCTTGAGTATCCATGAATGTTGAAGGCTTATCTTTTCTGAACAAAACTTTTTCATAACTCCGCTGCATTTCCAAAGCTCCTTCTTCATGCAATGCCAAAAAAGTCTGTTTGAGTTCTTTTTGAAATTCTTTAAGTAGGTTATCCAGGTTGAAGGATTTACCAGTTAGCAATTTTAATGATGAAACATTAGGTAGATTATCGAAAGTAACTTGGTTCACATTTAATCCTATACCGATCACAGAGGCAAGTATACGATTACCTGAAAGCATGTTTTCAATTAAAATCCCAGATATCTTGGAATTACCTGACAGAATGTCGTTCGGCCATTTTACACTTAAATCGGGGATTTGTAGTTTATTTAACACTTCATGAATAGCCAATGAAACACAAATATTCAACACAAATGGTTCGGTAACTTTAAATGGATCCATTTTCTTTAAAATGCTAAATGTTAGGTTCTTAAAGGGCTCTGACTCCCAAATTGTGCCCATTTGACCCCTTCCCGATTTTTGTTCATCAGCAGCTATTACGGTATAATCTTCCAATGATTGGGATTTCATTAGTTCCTTTAAGTACAGATTTGTAGAGTCCGTGGCATTAAGTTTGATTATCTGCATGTATTGCCCAAAGTATGAATGTAGAATCTAATGTTAAAAACTAGGGTTAAAAGAACAAAAAAATAATAACTTTGTACAAACTAAAATTATTGAATGCAAAAAAGGAAAGCTAGTGCAGATGAATTAATTGCATTGATTTTACAAGGAATAGAAAAAGTTAAAGGACTCGACATAAATATCCTGGACCTAAGAGAAATTGAAAATACTGTATGTGACTACTTTATAATTTGTAATGGTACTTCAAACACGCATGTAAATGCAATTGTAGGTTCAATCCAAAAAACAGTTAGCAAAGCTATTAAAGATAAACCGTGGCATGTAGAAGGTGAAGACAATGCCGAATGGGTATTAATGGATTATGTTAATGTTGTGGTTCATGTTTTCCAACAACATATTAGAGAATACTACGATATAGAAGGACTTTGGGGTGATGCGAAATTTACCCTAGTCGAAAGTAGTGTTAATCAGTAAAAAAAAAGAATGGCAAAAGATAACAATACAACTCCCAAAAAGCCCAAGTTCAGTTCCTGGTGGATTTATGGAATGATTGCGGTATTATTGATCGGTTTTAATTTTTTAGGTGGAAGTAATTTTGCCAATACGAAAAAATCAACTACCTCAGAATTACAAGAGTATTTGAGAAACGGTGATATCGCAAAGATTTTGATCATCACCAATACGGATCAGGCTAAAATATTTCTGTCAGAAGAGGCCCTTCTAAAGGAAGTCCATAAAGAAGTTTCGGATAAACCTTTTCTACCTTCAACTGGGGCCATTCCCCAGTATGTTGTAGATTATGGTGATCTTCAGATTTTTCAGAATGAAATCACTGAGATCAAGAAATCCGAAAACCTGGATACTATTGTTGAATTTGACAAGGAATCCAATTACTTGGGTGAACTTTTATTGGGCATTCTGCCATTTGTGCTGATCATAGGTATTTGGATTTATCTTATGCGTCGCATGTCAGGCGGCGGTGGCGGTGGTGCTGGCGGCCAGATTTTCAATATCGGTAAATCAAAAGCGAAATTGTTTGATGAAAAGACCGATACACGTACTTCATTCAAGGATGTTGCAGGACTGGAAGGTGCTAAGGAAGAGGTAGAGGAAATAGTCGAGTTTTTAAGACATCCGGATAAATATACTTCCTTGGGAGGTAAAATTCCTAAAGGCGCCTTATTGGTAGGTCCTCCCGGAACTGGAAAAACCCTACTGGCAAAAGCCGTTGCTGGTGAGGCCAAAGTTCCGTTTTTCTCATTGTCAGGTTCTGATTTCGTTGAAATGTTCGTTGGGGTAGGTGCCTCTAGGGTACGTGACCTATTTAAACAAGCAAAAGACAAATCACCAGCGATAATATTCATAGATGAGATTGATGCCATTGGTAGGGCCAGAGGAAAAAACAATTTTACCGGATCAAATGATGAACGTGAAAACACCTTAAACCAACTATTGACAGAAATGGATGGTTTCGGGACCAATACCAATGTAATTGTCCTTGCAGCAACGAACCGGGCAGATGTTTTGGATAAAGCACTTATGCGTGCTGGTCGTTTTGATAGACAGATTTATGTTGACTTGCCAGATATCCGGGAGCGTAAGGAAATATTCGAAGTCCATCTAAGACCAATCAAAACTGCGGAAACATTGGATTTGGATTTCTTGGCCAGACAAACCCCTGGTTTCTCAGGTGCAGACATAGCGAATGTTTGTAATGAAGCTGCTTTAATTGCAGCACGCCAAGAGAAAAAGGCCGTAGGTAAACAAGATTTCTTGGATGCAGTGGATAGAATAGTTGGCGGATTAGAGAAAAAGAACAAAATCATTACGGCTGGTGAGAAAAAAACAATTGCTTATCACGAAGCAGGTCATGCCACCACAAGTTGGATGTTGGAACATGCTGCACCATTGGTTAAAGTTACCATCGTTCCTCGAGGACAGTCTTTAGGTGCTGCTTGGTACTTACCTGAAGAAAGGCTTATTGTTCGTCCCGAGCAAATGTTAGATGAAATGTGTGCGACCTTAGGTGGTAGAGCCGCAGAAAAAGTAATTTTTAACCAAATATCAACAGGTGCACTTAGTGATCTTGAAAAAGTCACAAAACAGGCTAGAGCCATGGTTACCGTATATGGTTTGAATGACGAAATTGGCAATCTTACCTACTATGATTCCTCTGGGCAAAACGAGTATGGCTTCACAAAACCTTACAGTGAGGAAACTGCCAGAAAAATTGATTCTGAGATTTCACAGATTATTGAAAAGCAATATCTAAGGGCAATCGATGTATTGGAAAAGAACAAGGATAAGCTAGTAGAATTGGCGGAACGCCTTTTGGAAAAAGAAGTCATTTTTAAAGAAGATCTAGAAAAGATTTTTGGCGAAAGACCTTTCGAAAAAGCATTTGATGGCAAAGGCCAGGAAATAGCAAAGGACAAAGTAATAAAAGAGGCAAAACCTCAAGCGAAGGAGGAGAACGAATAGAAAATAAATAGGTTCATTTTACGTTCTTCTATTAAGAGAACGCGAAATGGAATTTTAATAGGGTTAATGGGGCTTATCGACAAACTTTTCGGTGGTGGCAAAAAAAAGGTTTCCAAAGAAACTGTAGAAACCCGTGGGGTTCATATGCCCGACCTCAATATTCCTGTCGATGAAAAATTCACCATTCACTTCAAAAAAAATGGCGGCAAATTCATTTATTGCGACTCTTTCCAAGAAATCTCCGAGGCCCTTAAAAATATTGTAGAGGAGAATAGCTGGGAAAACCATCCTTTCTTCGCAATGAACCCACGACTAGAGGAAAGATTTGTCAAAGAGAATATAGCCTTCACCCATAAATCCAAAGAAAGTGAGGTTTTCTTTACTACCTGTGAACATCTCATCGCCCAAAACGGTTCCATTTTAGTATGCTCCAATCAGCTTATGGAAAAGAAGCTCAATGAACTTCCGGACAATGTGATCGTTTTTGCTACAACTAGCCAGTTAGTAGAGTCAATCGGAGAAGGGTTAAAGAAAATCAAGAAAAAATACGGCCATAGTATTCCCGCAAATATTACTACCCTCAAACACTTTCAGTCTACAAATGAGAATTCGGATGATTTTTTAACATACGGTAGTAGCTCCAAGAATCTTTACCTTTTACTTTTGGAGGATCTATAGTATGAGAGAAGTTTTAAGACGGGCAATTTCCGGGGCTGTATATATAATATTATTGCTTTCCGCTGTTTTTTTAAGCTCAGATGCCTTTGACTTTTTATTCATGACCTTTGGACTGGCCTGTCTTTATGAATATAAACGGTTGGTGCATTTAAAAGGATATCACGTTTTTATTGCATATTTGGCATTGTGGTGGGCATTTATTTATTTGGTTCATGACAAATGGCTCATCAACATTTTAATGTTCCTTACCATTGCAATGAACATTGCCTTGCTCTTTTTTCTATTCTCAAAAAAAGAAAGGCCCTTCAATTTTTTTCAAAAGTTTATAATTGGTCTATTCTACATTGGGGGTGGATGCATTTTCCTTACCATGATTCCCTATAAGGATAACGATTTTGCAAAATTGCTCATTATTGGTATTTTTATTTTGATATGGGTCAATGATTCATTTGCCTATCTTGTAGGGAGTACACTTGGTAGAACTAAATTGTTTTCAGCTGTTTCCCCAAAAAAGACCATTGAAGGTACCTTAGGTGGTTTTATATTTGCTATGGTTGCAGCGTATTTCTTAGGAAAGTATGAACCAATTATCAGTCCGCTACAGTGGTTTATTTTGGCGACTGTGATCGTACTTTTCGGTACATTAGGGGATTTGATAGAATCAAAATTAAAAAGATCGGCAGGAGTTAAAGATAGTGGGGCCATAATTCCAGGGCACGGTGGTATGCTGGATCGTTTAGATAGTATGGTCTTCGCAGCTCCCTTTGCCTATTTAACGCTTAATATTTTCGCTTATGTTTCATAAAGAGGGCCAAAACATTATATTGACTACCTTCTTTCTTGTTGTTGCTATAGTGCTTATTGCAGAATACTATGTAGTGAACGACTGGTTGCGATGGGGACTACAGATTATCTCTGTGCTCCTTTTGGTGTTGATATTGCAATTTTTCCGAAATCCAAAAAGGGGGTCAAACAATCTATTCGATGAAATACTGGCGCCTGTTGATGGCAAAGTGGTTGCGATTGAAGAAGTCTTGGAAACCGAGTATTTTAATGATAAGCGTATACAGGTATCTATATTCATGTCACCGTTTAATGTACATGTTACACGCTACCCTATTAGTGGAACAATAAAATATT
This sequence comes from Maribacter sp., assembly GCA_018679695.1. Taxonomy (GTDB): domain Bacteria; phylum Bacteroidota; class Bacteroidia; order Flavobacteriales; family Flavobacteriaceae; genus Maribacter_A. Next base: position 14,717 of record JAHHKH010000302.1, on the reverse strand, counting down.
CCAAATACCACCCCGGTAAGTACTTGGTGGCTTGGCATCCGAAATCAAGTACCGATAATGAACGAACAACGGTGGTCATTAACACTCCGAGATTTGGTGAAATACTTTATCGTCAAATTGCAGGTGCGCTTGCAAGACGAATTGTAAATTATGCTGAAATTAATGAAAGTGTGCACCAGGGCGAAGATGCAGGTTTCATCAAATTTGGTTCTAGAGTTGACTTATTATTACCTTTGGATTGTGGTATTGCAGTAAAACTAAATCAAAAGGTTACTGGTGCAAAGACCTGTATAGCAACCTTTGTGGGTAAAAATGAAGAAGGAGACCTTACATAGAAATTTTGAGGAAGCTGTTGATTATTTAAACAGCTATAAAGACCCGCTACCGGCAGACCTTTTGCTAAAACTATATGCGTATTACAAGATTGCAAACAAGAATTTTGACAATCCTGGTAGTAAAACCCCACTTATTAATGCCTTTAAGGCAAATGCCCTGATACAAGCTCAGGACATTAGTCGTGAGGAGGCAATGAAAGCCTATATAAAACTAGTGAAGAAAGAGGTAAAAAAGTAATACTTCTTTTTATTCTATTCATATAGGTCTTTCAAATCTGCGTTGCATAACTCTGAAATGAATTTTCCAATTTTAACGGTGACGTCTTTAAAGTAAAGTTCTCCCTTTTCCTTAGTGGCTTGCATCGGATTTCCTACACCGGTATCTTCGCTGATTAGCGACCATTGACGCTCTGCCCATGCCCATCCTTCAGTAAATGATCTGATTCTGAACTGTTTCGATTTTCCTGAACCCCATTCCGCTTTTGGAAGAACCAATTCTGGCCTCAAATAAAGAATAAGGCTGGTTTCCAATTCATCGGCATGATCACCCTCTTCATCAAAATAGTGCTTTTTATCAATAGATTGGAACCAATTGGAGAAACAAATGAACATTTCTGGATATATTAATCCCAATTCCCGAACCAAGGGTTTGAAGTTATTACCTCCATGGCTATTGAAAATCAGTAATTTTTTAATCCCTTGTCGATTCAGTACCTCAACCACATCCCTTAGTATGGCCAACTGGGTACTTGGATTTAAATTAATATCCAAGTAAATATCGGACTGACCTGTATTTACACCAAAAGGGATCGAAGGTAAAACAATGACCTTACTTCCCTTCTCCCACGCAATCCTTGCAGCTTCCCCGGCTAAAGCATCACCTTCATAAACATCGGTGGCATAAGGTAAATGGTAATTGTGTGCCTCGGTGGCACCCCAAGGCAAAATAGCCAAGTCGAAATTTGAATCTTTAAGGGTTTTCCAATTTGATTCGGCCAAGATATAGGGTCTCATATAAAAATGTATTTTGCGGTTTAAATGGTAACTTTCGTATGTACAGCATCTTTTTCCGAATACGTAAAGTATACTCCCGCGATTATTGTAATCAGAAAGTAGCATGCGACAAGTAGGCTACCGAAATTGAAATAGGTATCAATACCAAACCAATCCCCTGTTATAGATATTAGGGCAATGCCGGCAATTCCACGAAATACCTCGATCCAAACCGCATATCCTGTTCTATCCATTAAGCTGGTGTAGCCATATATGCCAACAAAAACGAAGGCTCCAAAAAGCAACAACCCCTCAAAACCTATCGATGAATAATTAAAGAACATAAAAAGCATTAAAAATGTGGTTGTCAACAATTGAAAAACGGCATATCCCTTTAAGGCCAGGGAAGCTGGAGTTATATATCGGTCAAAATGATAAACATCCTCGATTATTTGAATTGGGTATTTTACTTTAACATCTGACGGACGCCAACCGGTAGGCATAAACCAAATTCGAATTTTATCCCAAATATTATTAGTACGCCACGCATCCTTTATCAAACGCCAGATATGTTGAAAATTGATTATAATAGGGTTCCAGGTCGAAGCCGGTTTTAAAACCCCATATTGAGGAGGTACATCATATAATTCCTCTTGAAACGTCCCGAACCATCGATCCCAAATACATAAAATCTGTCCTAGGTTTTTGTCTATATATTCTGGATTAATGGCGTGGTGTACCCGATGCTGCGAAGGGGTAATGATAAGGTACTCCAACCAGCCCAGTTTGCCGATATGTTGCGTATGGTACCAAAACTGTGCGAATAAATGAATTGGGGCTAGAATTGCAATAACATTGCTTGGTACCCCTAAAAGGGCTGCAGGAACCAGCAAGAGCGGAAAATAGCCCAATAGATTCGAAATTGATTGACGAAGGGCACAGGCCAAATTGAACTCCTCACTACTATGGTGTATAACATGCTGATTCCAAAAAAAGTTGACTTTATGACTTAGCCTGTGGTTCCAATATCCTGCAAAATCTATGGCCAAAAAAGCAGTTAACCAGATTATCCAGGTCGACTTCATTTCCAATAAAGCCAAATGTTCCAATAAATACGGATAGGTAACAATAATGACCCCAATGCCCAATGAATCTTTAACGATATTGGTTAATCCCGAACTAATACTCGAGACAGAGTCCATTACTTTATGTTTTTGATTTTTTACAAAATACCCATATGCTATCTCTATGACCAGTAGAATCATAAAAAATGGAATGGCGTATAAAAGGGCATTTGCGTAGGCTTCCAATGGGTTACTAATAATTTGTGTTTCACAAATATAATTAAATTGAAATTTGCCGAATTTTTTCTATTCCCAGTATTATTCCTTATAAGGTATTGTTTTTAAAATATGTTCAATAGCCGAGATTCGTGCTTCGGTTTTCTTATTGGCATCAATGATAACCCAAGGTGCATGCTCAGTATTAGTGTCTTTTAACATCACCTCTTTATATTTGGTATAAACATCCCATAACCTTCGGGCACTTTCATCCATGGGTGTCATTTTCCATCGTTTTAGATTGCTTTTCTGAATGTCATCAAAGCGTCTCCCTTGTTCGTCTTTAGTGATTGAAAAATAAAACTTGATCAAATAGGTATTTGATTCTATGATCATTTTTTCAAAATCATTCACTTGGGACATAAAAACCTTATACTCGTTTTCGGTACAAAAACCGTGTGCAGGTTCTACTACTGCCCTATTATACCAGCTACGATCAAAAAATACGATTTTACCGGGTTTGGGCAATTTATTAACATAGCGTTGAAAATACCATTGCCCTTGCTCATCTTCAGTTGGCTTGTTCAAAGCAACAATTCTAAAATACCTTGGGTTGATATGTGCTGTTATTCTTCGTATAGCACCTCCCTTTCCGGCTGCATCCCTGCCTTCAAAAAGAATAACTATTTTCTTTCTATTCTCTATGGTCCAGGCCTGTAATTTGACCAATTCTGCTTGAAGATCACGTAATCTAAGTTCATATTTAGTCTCTCGCAGTGTTTTCTTTAAATCTACATTTTTACTGGTAAACAAACTACGCAGACCAAGCTTGGAATTCAGTAATTTTAGATCTTCAGCGGAAATATTTAAATTCGGCTTATTCTCCATATTAAATATCAATTTGTTTTGCATTTCTATAATAGCGAACAATCACATTTGGGTCAGGTTGTATCAAATTCGAACTGTCCTCCATATCTGTGTAGTCAAATTTTGAAAGCACGTGACGCATACTTTCCAATCGTGCAACTTTCTTGTCGTTGGTCTTAACAATTATCCATGGGCTAAAATTGGTATGGGTTTTTGAAAACATCTGTTCTTTATAATACGTGTATTTATCCCAAAGTATCTGCCCCATTTTATCTACTGGACTAAACTTCCACTCTTTTAATGGATTATTTAAACGTGCATTGAAACGCTTGTTTTGAACCTCTTTAGAAATGGAAAACCAAAATTTTATTATGATAACGCCATCTTCATATAACATATGCTCAAATTCAGGCACTTGTACCATGAATTGGTCATATTGCTCCTTTGTGCAAAAACCCATAACCGGTTCTACAACAGCACGGTTGTACCAACTTCGGTCAAAAAATACAATTTCACCAGGATTGGGTAATTCTTTAATATATCTTCTAAAATACCACTGTCCCTTTTCGTTGTCTGTAGGTTTTGACAAGGCAACAACACGGGAGGATCGAGGATTCAAGTGCTCTATAAAACGTTTTATACATCCGCCCTTACCCGCGGCATCCCTGCCTTCAAATAAAACGGCGACACGCAAATTGTTATTTGTAATCCACTGTTGCAGATTAACCAGCTCGCTTTGAAGCCTACTCAATTCGATTTCATATTTTAAGTTTTTTACAACCTTTTCAATGTCTATATTCTTTTCTTGCGCAAGCTTGACTAATTCTTTTCTAGTCTTTGCTTTTAAAAAATCTTCAGCAGTATATTCCATTGTTTATTTCATAATTCATTAAAAATACAATTTTGAAAAGAGCAAAAGCTTGACATTTGTCATGTTCTGAACTTTTAAAATCAAACTAAAAATTCGTTTGAAAGTTGTTATGATTAATTAAAAGGGCCAACCATAATATGTGCCCTGTGTGTACCGGGATCCATTAGCCAAGGCATTCCCTTGGCATGGGGTTTGATTGGGAGTCCTGTGGATTCTGGTGTGGCAAATGGCGTATATATCACATATCTGAACTGCCCGTCCGTTAGCTCTCCCGTGGATTTGTCATAATTTTCATCCTTACCAAAGTATATGTAAGTCATACTGGGATCTTTGGGCATGGGAATTTTACCTGAGGCTACTTCCGCACCACGAATTTCACGCTTTTCATTAAAATCCTTGCCTTCGGCAGTAAGCTCACGACCTCGGGCCATAAAGGGTTCGAGTTTTTTGGAGTAACAGGAAACACTTATGCCCTCCTTAAAAGGGTTATCACCGATACAGACCAAATTATTGGTTCCTTCACGTAATACAACCAATTTACCCAATGCATTATAACCATATACCATGGCCCCATCCTTATCGGCTTCCGGAGCGGGCAAAACCGCAGTTTTTATTTGTATGGCTTCTGGAAGAATGTTTTGGGTTTCTTGCTGGGCGATTATGGGTAGTGTAGCCATAAAAATGCCCACAATTAGTAAATATTTCATTTTGGAATGTTTCTTTAAATATACACATCGCAAGTTTATTTATCAAAACTTACAGAAAAAATACGAATGCAACCGATTATCCCAGATTAGCCAGACTTTTTTCCAAAGTCTCGATTTTGGCCTTTGCATCGGCTTGTTTTTTACGTTCAATGGCAATTACCTGTTCAGGAGCGTTGTTCACGAATCGTTCATTAGACAATTTCTTTTGAACAGATTGCAAAAAGCCTTTGGTATATTTTAGTTCTTCTTGAATCTTCTTTATTTCAGCCTCAATATCCAGGGCACCGCTTATCGGAATAAAATACTCGTTGCTTTTTACCCTGAAGGTAAGGGCCCCTTCCACGGCAGATTCAACGTAGGTAACAGATGATATATTAGTGAGTTTTTCTATAACTACATCCCAGACCTTGGTGTTTTTTTCAGTATTTAAGACTAAAAGTTCCAAACTTTCCTTCATGGGAATGTTCTTTTCCTTTCGAATGGTGCGAATACCGGAAATGACTTCGGCGGCAAAATCAAATTCTTTGGTTAATACATGGTCACGCTTTTTAATTTCAGGCCATTGTGCAATAACCAATGCTTCTTCTGGAGTACGTTCTGCAATATGCTGCCATACCTCTTCAGTTAAGAACGGCATAAATGGATGCAACAATTTTAGATTACCTTCAAAAATTGCAATTACTTCATCAAAAGTAGTCCTATCTATAGGTTTTTGGTATGCCGGTTTCACTATCTCCAATAACCAGGAGCTATAGTCATCCCAAACTAATTTGTAAATGGCCATTAAGGCATCGGAAATTCGGTATTTGCTGAAATGGTCTTCAATTTCCATTAAGGTCTCGTTAAACTTGGTTTTATACCATGCAATTCCCAATTTGGAAGCCTCAGGCTGCGGCAAATCCGCAACTTCCCATCCCTCCACTAAACGGAAACCATTCCAAATTTTATTGGCGAAGTTTTTTCCTTGCTGGCATAAATCCTCATCGAACAGTAAATCGTTGCCAGCGGCAGAACTCAATAACAAACCTACACGTACTCCATCAGCCCCATAGTTCTCAATCAACTTCAAGGCATCTGGTGAATTGCCCAGCGATTTCGACATTTTACGTCTTTCCTTGTCACGAACGATTCCCGTAAAATAAACATTATCAAAAGGTTTTTCATTTCGGTATTCGTAACCGGCGATAATCATACGTGCCACCCAGAAAAAGATGATGTCAGGCGCTGTAACCAGATCATTGGTAGGATAGTAATATTGTATATCCTCATTATCGGGCTCCAAAATGCCATTAAAAACAGTTATTGGCCATAACCAAGAAGAAAACCATGTATCGACCACATCTTCATCCTGTTTAAGATCCCCTATCTTTAAATTTGGATTATCGGATTTGGTTTTTGCCATCTTCAAAGCCTCCTCTTTGGATTCTGCAACGACCATGTCATCCTGGCCATCGCCATAGTAGTAAGCGGGTATCTGCTGACCCCACCACAATTGGCGCGAGATGTTCCAATCGCGAATGTTCTCCATCCAATGGCGATAGATGTTTTCGAACTTTCGAGGAAAGAAATTAATCTCATCGGTCTCGAGGACAGCCTTAATGGCAGGTTTTGCCAACTCCTCCATTCGTAAGAACCATTGTTCGGATAAGCGAGGTTCAATTATCGCCTTTGTACGTTCTGAAGTGCCAACTTTATTGATATAATTCTCGGTCTTTAATAGAAAACCTTTCGATTCAAGTTCTTTATGGATATCCTTTCGAACAACAAAACGGTCTTTGCCTTCATAATGCAGGCCAAAACTGTTCAATGTGGCATCGGCATTAAATATATCAACGGTCTGTAGCTTATGTTTTTCTCCTAGGGCCTTGTCATTGATATCGTGCGCAGGAGTTACTTTTAAACAGCCCGTACCAAATTCGATATCCACATATTCATCCTCGATTATTGGAATGACCCTATTACAAATGGGTACAATCGCTTTTTTACCTTTTAAATGGGCATATCTTTCATCATTTGGGTTTATACAAATGGCGGTATCTCCCAAGATAGTTTCAGGCCGGGTTGTTGCAATGGTAACTTTTTCATCCGATCCTTCAATTGGATAGGACAAATAATACAATAGACCTTGCTTTTCTTCATAAACAACTTCTTCGTCCGACAAAGTTGTTTGTGCTTGGGGATCCCAATTTACCATTCGATATCCTCTATAGATCATGCCTTTATTGTATAAATCAACAAACACTTTGATCACCGAGGTCGACATAGTGTCATCCATGGTAAAAGCAGTACGCTCCCAATCGCATGAACATCCTAATTTTTTAAGTTGTTCAAGGATAACACCTCCGTATTCATGGGTCCAATCCCAAGCATGTTTCAAAAACGCTTCCCGGGACAAATCGGACTTATGTATACCTTGTTCCTTTAACTTGGCTACTACCTTGGCTTCCGTGGCAATAGAGGCGTGGTCCGTACCTGGCACCCAACATGCATTTTTACCCATTAATCGGGCCTTGCGGGTTAAAACATCTTGGATAGTATTGTTCAACATGTGCCCCATATGTAAGATTCCCGTTACGTTGGGAGGAGGTATTACAATGCTATATGGCTCCCGGTCATCGGGGGTTGAATGAAAATAGTTATGCTTCATCCAGTAGTCATACCAGTGGTTTTCTACCTTTTGAGGTTCGTATTTTGAGGGGATATCCATTTTTTGGAATAGTTTTTGAATAAGAGTATTACGGCATCTAAAATTACGACTGAAAAGATATGTTAAAATATCATTTTGGCCGGGTTTTTGCCCAATTATAAATACGAAACAAAAATAAGTAACGTTATTACATAACAAAAGAATTTTGGACGTTCCTCTAAAAAGATTTACATTTGAAATTCACCCAAAACTAAAAATGATGAAAAAAATAGTACTGGTATTATTTGTAGGACTATTAGGATTTAGCCTAACTGCGCAGGACACAGCAGCTAAAATTGAATTTAAAACTGAAACCGTTGACTATGGTGAAATAGCCAAAGGTAGTGATGGCGTGCGTAAATTTGAATTTACAAACACAGGTAACGCCCCATTGATTATCAGTAAAGTGAGTTCTAGTTGCGGATGCACTATCCCAAAGAAACCAGAAGCACCGATTTTACCTGGTAAAACTGGCGAAATTCAAGTTAAGTATGACACCAACAGAGTGGGTCCTATTCGAAAAGCGGTTACCGTTATTTCGAATGCCGATACACCAACCAAGGTTTTAAAAATCAAGGGGGAAGTAAAAGCAGAAGGGACAAAATAAAAGTTTTAAAAACATTAACAAAAACCCTGATATGGCCATATCAGGGTTTTTTTCGTTCGAACAAATTCTCGAGAACAAAAGAAAAAAGCAAATCCCGATTATATCTTTCAATGAGTACCCGAATTCGTTTACCCTCTTTCTCATCGAGCATTTGCATAATTTCCTGAATCTTATAGCGATGTACGCTTTTACCATTGACCACCAATATTACATCACCTTCCTTAAGCCCCGCCGTTTCTGCCGGACTCCCAGCTCTGATACCGGAAACCACTATTTCTGGCACTAAACTTAATCTTGTCTTATTCACAAACAGGATTTGGACATTACCGAAGTTATTATCCTTGTCCTTTACTACTCCATTCCCATCGGTAATCCTTTCGGACACATACCTAACCCCGTCATGTTGTAGCGTAATTCCACTTAAATTATAGTGAAACGGGTTTTTATACAACCTGTTCTTTTTCAGTGTGATTTTTTCATTGGTGTAGTCGATCACGATATTGAATCGTTTCAATACCTCTCCCCCCACACTACCATTCCTATTCCCCAGATTCTTGACAGCACCAAATGAGCTTTTGTCCGGAAAAGCGGCTTTAGCATCCCTTAGCGCAAAACTACCAAGTTTTATACTATTGACTTTCGTACGTCTGCCGAATATATCACCGCTTAAGCCTTTACCTAGGAAATCCTCATAATTCTGGTCGGGAATGCCTATCACCTCGTCTTCAAAAAGCCAGATTGCATCACTACTTCCCGTATCTACTAATAAGCGAACAGGTAAATTATCTACATCCTCAAGGAAAACATTTGCATCTACATAAGCTTTTTTATTGAGAATCGATAAAGGCAAAGTCTCCCCTTTTCTATCCTTCTCATAAACATACTGCTGAGGGTCATGAAACTTAATAGTCTGTGAGGAGTAATTGATATCAACAACGAAATCCCTGAACAGATCATAACCAATTATGCCATGAACAGGAATGCCCAGACTTGTGGAGAAGTTCAAACTTTTATCCATGAGTACATAGAGCAATTGGTCTTTGTTCTGTATATTTTTTAGTTGAAATGTATTCCCACTAGAACTAAGCGCCTTTATGGGCTCACCTTCACCCAGACCCTTTATTGTAATTTCGGAAACATTATTTATTTGTAGGGAGTCCCTATCGGTTAGGTTGAATAATATTGGATTTTTTACACCTGAATCCAGAACAAACGAAAGTTCGCTGCCATTCACCTGAACAGGAACGATGATCAAATTGTTTATGAGTTGAAATTTAATTTTTTGATATTTCTGTCCATGGGACAATTCATAGTTCTGTGATACTCCCATAATTGGCAGACACATCATCAATGACAAAAAAATTAACTTAAATCCTTTCAATATTCTCCTTATGAATTGATTTTACTTCTTTAAGTTACATAAAATATACTTCAAAACCCTGTTAATTAACATATTCACAACACATTAAATATTCCCCGGTACTGTTGTTTTGTCCGTATTGATTTCTCATTTTTGTTTAAAATTTAGAGTTTATGCCATCAATATCGAATAAAGGCTTATCGATGCCAGAGTCACCAATCCGTAAATTGGTTCCTTTCGCAGAAAAGGCTAAAAAAGAAGGTGCAAAGGTGATTCATTTGAATATTGGCCAACCTGATATCAAAACCCCTCAAATTGCATTGGACGCTGTAAAGAACAATACAATTTCCGTTTTAGAATATAGCAGGACCGAAGGCTCAGAGATTTACCGTGAAAAGTTGGCAAAATACTATGCCAAGAATGATATCCATGTCACGGCCCAAGAGATCATAGTAACCACGGGGGGGTCGGAAGCCCTTTCTTTTACGATGGGAAGTATTGCCGACACCAATGATGAGATCATAATACCAGAACCTTTTTATGCAAATTATAATGGTTTTGCTACGGCCATGGGAATCAAGGTAGTGCCAGTGGTATCGCAAATCGAAGATAATTTTGCTTTACCTCCAATTGAGGAATTTGAGAAATTGATAACTCCAAGAACAAAAGCAATTCTTATTTGCAATCCGGGTAATCCCACTGGCTATTTATATAGTAAGGACGAAATTCAGAAATTGGCTGCATTAGTGAAGAAGCATGATCTATTCCTTGTTGCCGATGAAGTATATCGCGAATTCACTTATGATGGTAAAACACATTACTCTATCTTACAAGAAAACGGGCTGGATAAATATGCAATAATTGTAGACTCCGTCTCCAAACGGTATAGCATGTGTGGAGCCAGAATAGGCTGCATGGTCTCGAAAAACAAAGAAATCATAAAGACCGCACTAAAATTTGCCCAAGCTAGGCTATCACCGCCCACTTATGCCCAAATTGCGAGTGAGGCAGCTTTAGGGACTCCCCAAAGTTATTTTGATGATGTTAAGGCAGAGTATGTTGAAAGAAGAAACATCCTTATCGCAGAACTTGAAAAAATTGAAGGTGTTAAAATTGGTCGACCTCAAGGTGCTTTTTATTGTATCGCCGAATTGCCCATAGAAAATTCAGATGATTTTGCACAATGGCTGTTGGAAGATTTTAGGGTTGATGGTGAAACCGTTATGGTTGCTCCGGCTGCTGGTTTCTATGCTTCCAAAGGGTTGGGTAAGAACCAAATCAGAATCGCATATGTCCTTGATAAGGACCGCCTTAAAAGAGCGGTCCACATTCTTAGCGAGGCCTTAAAAACATATAAGGGCCAATGAAAATCCAAAAAAATAAATCCCTAAAAAACCTCAACACTTTTGGAATAGATGCCAAGGCCAGTTCATTCTGTGAAATTCGTAGTATTAATGATTTAGCAGAAGCTTTGCGATTACAAAACTATCCTACCAAATTCATCATCAGTGGAGGCAGTAATATCTTGATTACCAAGGATATAGATGCATTGGTTCTTCATATAAACATAAAAGGTAAAGAAATCCTTAAAGAAGATGATGAGCATGTTTATCTAAAAGTTATGGCTGGCGAAGTTTGGCACGACATGGTACTCTGGTGCTTGGACCAAAATTTTGGGGGTTTGGAAAATTTGTCACTCATTCCAGGAAATACGGGAACTGCCCCTATTCAGAATATCGGTGCCTATGGTGTAGAACTCAAGGAGGTTTTTGAGTGTTGTGAAGCAATGAATATAGAAGACCAATCCATTAAGTCTTTTTCAAAAAGGGACTGCAATTTCGGTTACAGGGATTCATACTTTAAGAATGAAGGTAAAGGGAAATTCATAATAACCTCGGTAACTTTTAAGCTTACCAAAAGAAATCACAAACTGAATACCTCATACGGTGCCATTGAAGATGAACTTAAAGGAAAAGGTATAAAAAACCCTACTATAAGGGATGTATCGGAAGCTGTAGTGGCTATACGGCAAAGTAAGCTTCCAGACCCGGCAGAATTAGGAAATAGTGGTAGTTTCTTCAAAAATCCCGTTTTGTCCAAATCAGAATTCGAATTATTCATAACCAAACATCCCCAAGCCCGGTATTACAAGCTTAACAATAACGAGTATAAAGTCCCTGCGGCATGGCTAATAGAGCAATGTGGTTTTAAAGGTAAACGATTTGGTGATGCCGGTGTGCATAAAAACCAAGCTTTGGTACTGGTCAACTATGGTAATGCCAAGGGTTCTGAAATCATTGAATTGGCCCACAAAATCATGGATAAAGTATTAGATACCTTTGGAATAAAGATTTCCCCTGAAGTGAATCTCATAAAATAACCCCTGCTGAAGAATAACAGGGGCTATACCAAACCAAACTAACCAAAAACTAAATGTACAATTACCAGTTGTACATTTATAATAAAAACTTTGAGATAACGCTAGCTATAACAATCAATTTAATAAATTAGCGTTTAATGGATATACGGTTGAAATGAATTGATTGGATGCCACAATGCACATTAATTTTTTCAACACCTTGATAATGCATGAGTACACTTCTTGAAAAGCATATTGTAGAATTATTACAGGAACGAAATGAAAAAGCCATTTCGCTCTTATACGAACATTATGGTGACACCCTATATGGAGTTGCAAAAAAGGTGGTCCGGGATGATGAATTAGCCCAAGATGTGCTGCAGGAAAGTTTTGTCAAGATCTGGAAAAAATCAGATTCTTACGATGCGACAAAGGCGAAATTGTTCACCTGGCTGTTTCGAATTACAAGAAATACTGCCATAGACAAACTAAGAAGTGTCAATACAAAATCGGACAAGGAAATCCAAATGGATGTTTCGGACGTATATAATTTAGGTGTTGATAGTATCAGGCCTGAGTTTATGGACGTTCGTGAAAACCTGGAAAAGATTGAGGATAAGTATCAAATAGTGCTTGAAGCTTTATTCTTTCTAGGAATGACACAACAAGAAGCTAGCGATGAACTGAATATTCCGCTGGGCACCATTAAGTCAAGGTTGAAAATTGGCCTACGTGAGCTTAAAAAAATATATGGCTCATCCATGATGCTTGCGATGCTACTAAATCTTATATGATGAAAGACAAAATAAAAATATTTTTGGATTCCGATTTACTTGAAAAGTATTTGCTGGGTACTACCAATAAGCATGAATCTTTACAAGTGGAAAGGTATATCGCCATGTACCCTGAGGTAAGGGAGACCTACATTGAACTTCAAGATAACTTGGAGACCTTTGCGAAGATGCATGCTATAAGGACTCCTGAAGGATTGAAAAATAAAATCCTAGCAAGGATAAGAACTGAAAATGCAGGTCGAAGAAAATTTCTCAGATACGCGGTTGCAGCTAGTTTCGCAGCAGTAATGTTCGCTGGTGCCTCCTATTTCCTATGGAATCAAAATCAAAATTTACAGGAGGAGAATATCATTGTAAACAATAAGATTGAGTCCCTTGAGGAAGATATGAGGGAACAATTGGAAGATGTTCGCAACCAGTTCATTGTTCTGAACAATCCCCAGACGAAAAGATATAATGTGAAAGGAAATAACAATGCAAAGGAACTAAAAGCCGTTGCATATATTAATCCGGTCAAAAAGCTTTCATACATCAACGTTAAAAATCTTCCTAACCTACCTGAAGATCAAAGTTTTCAGATGTGGGCAGAGGTCAATGGTGAGATGATCAATCTAGGAATCATAGATAAAGTTGCCGGCCAGGAAAAACTTTTGGCATTACCTTACGCAGATAAAGCAGTTAGTTATATTACCATCGAACCTAAAGGCGGTAACAATACACCTACCGTTGAAAATATAGTGGCGAAAATAGACTATTAGTCACAACAAATCCAAACCCTCATTAATACAGCCCCGGCCATAGTGTCGGGGCTTTATTTTTGTATCTTTGTACAAATTAAAAGTATGAAATTGATTCTTTTGACAATAGGTCTTCTTGCTCTGGCTTTCGCAGGAATAGCCATTAAAATTTGGTCGAAAAAAAATGGTCAATTTGCGGGTACATGTGCTAGTCAAAGCCCTTTTTTGAATAAAGAAGGTGAAGCTTGTGGCATGTGTGGTAAATTGCCTAGTGAACAGGATTGCAAAAAAGATACCGCCCCCGATATACTTTAGATTTCGTTTTTATAGTCTTAAACCACTACTCCATTGGATAAAACTGAAGAAACCTTGCATGACGTTATCAATAAGGCAAAAATGGGCAATCAGATTGCTTTCAGTAATTTATTGGATGCCTTCTGGAACGATGTTTACGGATTTCAACTTAAACGTACCCAAAATGAGAATGATGCAGAGGACATCACAATACAGACCTTTTCTAAAGCCTTTGACAAAATAGATACCTACAATGATTCTTATGAATTCAAGACTTGGCTCATTGCCATTTCAAAGAATGTTCATGTTGATCTAATTCGCAAGAGGAAAAGAAATGTACTCGAAGCTGGCGGTAATAGTGAGGCCATAACAAAGGTATTGGATGATGCCCCGACAGTCGAGGATAAATTGATCACTGAACAAAACTTGGCCACGCTTTTAGAAAATATCAAGAAGCTTAAACCCCATTATCAAGAGGTTATTAACCTGCGCTATTTCCACGAATTAAGTTATGCCGCAATTGCCACTAAACTTAAGGAACCCATCAATAACATAAAAGTTAAACTGTTAAGGGCAAAAAAATTACTGGCGGAAATTATCAAGAATAATAATTGAGGGATTCTGATTCGTGTTGTACCAAGCTAATTAAGGAGTGCTTTTAAGTCTTTTTCTGTCTAGAATAGTGACTCAATTTTGTTCGTATATTTGTCAAAAATTGAAGAATGAGCGTAACGAGTATCGTACCGCCTAAAGGAAAGCCAAATTGGCTAAGGGTTAAACTTCCAACCGGAAAGAAATACACCCAACTAAGAGGATTGGTAGACAAA
>JAHHKH010000293.1 GCA_018679695.1 Maribacter sp. | reverse complement strand
GACAACAACAGCCAAAGCAATAAGTTTTATCAGTTTCATTTGTCTTTGTTTTTAGATTTTGATTTAAAGTTAAGTAATAATTCGAGGAAGACAAGAATACATTACATCAAAGGCATCAAATCACCCCCCCCGTTGTATCACCCAAATGGTTGTTTAATCCTTATTCAACAAGTTCTGTTATTATCTGGGTTTCACTATTCAAGGTTTTATGCACTGGACATTTATTCGCGATTTGTAGTAATCGTGCCCTTTGTTTGTCATCGAAGTCCCCATTAATCTTGATTCCCCGGTGAAAAGTATCGATTTTGGTATTCGAAGATTCACAGTCCTCACAGTCCAATGCATGAGTTTTACTATACGATGAATGCACTTCTACATTATTGATATGCCATCCTTTACGTTTGGCATACATTTGTAAGGTCATTGCGGTACAGGCCGAAAGACCGGCGGAAACCAGATCATAGGGAGACGGTCCGAAGTCATTGCCGCCATAACTTGTAGGTTCGTCGGCAATCATGTAATGTTTTCCTACTTTCATTTCGGTGGTAAAGCCGTCATCAAAATCCAAACTGACAACTACTTGATGCTCTGTTTCTAGCAATTCTTTCGAATCATCAATATTTAAATATCTTTTTGCCCAACCCGATATCACTTCACCAACATAGACCGAATCTTTTTTATTCATTAGTAAATGGTCTGCCCCATCAAGTGAAATAAAACTTTTAGGATGATAGGCAGCTTTATAGATTTCTTCTGCATTTTGTATTCCTACTGTATTATCCTGTGGAGAATGCATAACTAGAATAGGTTTACGGAGGTTTGCTATGGTTTTTGGCAAGGTTTTACTTTCCAAATCATCCAAAAACTGTTTTTTTATAGTAAAATCCCTGCCACTTAGGTTAACTACCGCCTTACCATTTTGGGCAATCTCATCGAGACTACTGTGTAATAAATGTTGAACATGTTGGGGATTTGATGGCGCACCGATTGTAGCAACTGCCCTTATGGATTCTATTTGTGCAGCAGCATAGATGACAGCTGCACCACCCAGGGAATGCCCTATCAAAAGGGTAGGGGCATTGTAATTGCCATTCAAAAAATCAGCTGCAGCAATCAGATCCTCAACGTTACCAGAAAAGTTCGTGTCTCCAAATTCACCTTCACTTTCCCCAAGTCCAGTAAAATCAAACCGCAAAACGCCAAAACCATTTGAGGTTAGGGCTTTGCCAATATTCCTAATGGCAGCTAGATTTTTATTACAGGTAAAACAGTGTGCGAATATTACATAATTATGTGGATGTTGATTTACGGGAAGTTCCAATCTACCCACCAAGGATTGCCCTTCTTTATTCTTGAAATTAACTTTTTGTAGATTCATACATTCAACTCTTTAGAGGTTATTGGTAGTTCGTATAACCGCTAAAATACTTAATTTGAATGCTTTTATTCTGATAATACTTTCCTTCTTAAATCAGCATTGAAGATGATACCTATTCGTACTAAATCATAATTGGTTGTGGAAAAGTGATTTTTTAAGTACCCCAGTTCAATTTTCAAATTGGGAATGAAAACATAACCAAGTCCCATTTGCAATCTGTTTTGGTTAAAAAAGGGGTCTTGAAAATTCAGGAAAAGTTCATTCATTGCCATGAGGTAAAAGCGTTCGGATAAAGGATGGGTAATCCGAAATCGATAGCGCAATCTATGTTTGAAATCAGTGCTACCAAGTTTATTTATCCATTGATGCTCTATTCGATAACGATGTGCTATCCTGAATTTTTTAAACTTGTTCTTTAAGGTGATTTCTTCATAAGTCCTATTTTCTGAAACGTGGATGTTATCCTGTGTTTGTGAATATTGATGAATATAACTGGCAGTTATGAAGATTCCAGGGGAAAGCTCATAATAAAGTCCTAATCTTATAAACTGGTTGTCCAAATCTTTGAAGACTTCATAGTGATGTAATCTAACTTCGGTGATGACATCAAAACTATTCGAGATCTTATTTATACCATAACATTATCCATGAACCCCAATCCTCCTTGTTTAAATTTTGGGCATTTAATTGGATGGCATATCGTAAGATAGTGAGCCGTATTCATTTTCTCAAGGTCTTTTTAAGAAATAGGAGGTATGTTTTATCCCTGGTCAGATTTAATCACCTGATTAATTTTGATTATTACGCTTCAAATGTACATTGTGGATAACCCGAAAAACCTGATAAAAATCAAGTTTATAATGATTACCTCCTTTGGAATAGTATTTTTAAATTTTCTGTAGACAAATATTCATAACCTCAGGTTCAAGCATTAAAAAAACCCCTCCAAACTTTGAATAGAAGGGGTTTAAGTGCTGTGACCGATAATTATTTAATTTAGATTAAAAACCTTGATTTCTTTAAATGGGGACACCTCTTGTTTTTCAATTTCTTCCCTATAAGCCTTCCATTTATCAGAAAAGAAAGTATTCGTTTTTATCAATGCCTCATTTAAGTCATCCTCGGCAAACTGAATAAGCTTTCTTTCGGTTGCCGTAATGCCCGTTTTACGGGTTCGGGTATAGAAACTAGCATTACTGATCCGCTGCATAACGGTAATTTCGGGATTTCGGGTAATACCTTGTCTTTTGTCCTCTTTTCCCAGATAAAGTGCAATGACCGAATCAATTTGCTTGATAATCTCCTTTGACCCCTTTATTTGATCTTTGTATTTATCCTCATCGAGTTCTTTCAGTTCTTTTTGATATTTATTGGCCACATTTTTACTCTCTACCAATTGTTTTACGGCATCCGCTGCAGTTTGTGTTAAGACATCCAATCTTTTGGCAGTTTCATAAACTTCGTTGATGGCAGATAATGAAGTATTTAATCTTGGATCTGACTTTACTTCGATCATAGTCTCATCACTCATTTCCCCAAAAGTTACTTTGATTTTATAATTGCCCGGTTTTACATCAATACCACTTCGTTCATTTTTATTCTTGGAGATTTTTCTTGCCGGTCTGTCCGGACCTTTTTCATCCATTTCCCAGTAAATGCGATGGAAACCAGCTTTTTCCGGTGTTTTTTTCTTGATGGTCCTAATTAAGTTATCGCCATTAAAAAACTGGAACATGATCGAGTCTTTTTTCTGAACACCAGTCAATTTATCTTTTGGTTCTTCCTCTTCTTTTGCAGGATTATCATTATTACTGGCATCACTTTCGGTAGAATCGCTATCTTTTTCCTTATCGGGCGATTTTTTCTTGCCCTCTTTTAGAAAGTAAGTGATCATAGCACCTTCTTTCCTATTTTCTGCATTATATAGTGCATCACCGCCGAATCTACTTCCGGTTGGTTGTTGATAAGCGGCTTGGTATGCCGTTGGAGGAGTGAATATTTTGATATCTTTTTGAAGGATACCTTGATCAGCAGCCACCGCACGTAAAGGTCGAAGATCATCCAATACCCACGCTGCACGACCAAATGTACCTATAACTAAATCTTGCTCCCTAGGATGAATGACCAAGTCCTTTGTGGAAACAGTCGGGTATCCTTTGGTCCATTTTTGCCATTTTTCACCAGCATCGAAAGAAATATACAGGCCATCATCGGTTCCCAGGAACATCAAATTAGGATTTTCAATATCCTCAACGATTGCAAGGGTATAACTCTGAACATCGTCACCATCAACAATACGTTCCCATGTTTTACCATAATTTTTGGTTCTGTAAGCATAGGGTGTATAATTAAATCTACGGTAGTCATTGGCGATTAAAAGTGCTTCGCCCTTGTTTTTATTCGATGCTTTAATTTGGGCTACCCAACTGCCATTCGGTAGTCCTTTAATGTTTTGTGTTACCTCTGTCCAATTCGCGCCTCCATTTTGGGTAAAATGGATACGTCCGTCATCGCTCCCTGCCCAAAGCATATTTTTTTCAACAGGCGAAGGTTCAATCACTAAAAGCGTACAATGGTTTTCGGCTCCCGTGGCATCCATGGTCAGTCCTCCGCTTTCCGCTTGTTTCTGTTTTTCAGGATCATCGGTGGTGAGATCTGGTGAAATTACCTCCCAGGTTAATCCTTTATCAGAGCTTTTATGCACAAACTGACTACCAAAATAGACGGTATTATCATCAAAAGGGTCTTGGCCGATAGCAGCATTCCAATTAAACCGAAGTTTGGTTTTTGCATCAGGTGGTGTAGGGCGTACAATATAATTGTTACCCGTAACATGATCATAGCGCTGAACAAATCCCTGTTGACTCATTGTGTAACCAAACCTTGAGTCTTCCTTATCCGGTACTACATCAAAACCGTCTCCAAAACTAATTTCTTGCCAGTAACTATTACGAATTCCCTGATCTCTCCACACATAGGCTGGTCCACGCCAAGAACCATTATCTTGCATACCGCCATAAACATTATAGGGGTATTCATTATCCGTATTGATATGGTAGAATTGGGCAACCGGCAAATTCCCGATAAAACGCCAAGATTTCCCACCATCCCTGGTAATGTTTAGTCCACCATCATTTCCATTGACCATGAACTGGCCATTTTTTGGATGAATCCACCAAGCGTGATGATCCGGGTGCACTCCGTTATCAACCCCGTAAGCTGGCATTAACTCGGTAAAGTTCTTTCCCCCATCCTGGGAAACATTCACATAGGTGAAAACAGAATAAACCCGATTCTCATTTTGTGGGTCAACATAGATTTCGGAATAATAAAAAGGCCTGTTTCCAATGTCGGCTTTTTCATTGATTTTCTTCCATTTATAACCACCATCCACAGATTTGTACAGGGCATTCTTTTTAGCCTCTACGAGTGCATACACAATATTGGGTTTACTTGGGGCTATGGCAATGCCCATTCTTCCCAAATCTCCCTTTGGAAGTCCATCTTCTTCGGTTAGTTTTTTCCAGTTCGTTCCACCATCATGGGTAAGATAAAGTCCACTTCCTTTACCACCCGATTTAAAGAACCACGGATCACGTTTGTGTTCCCACATGGCCGCAATCAATTTATTGGGATTTGTAGGATCCATAATTAAATCTGCAACCCCTGTTCTGTTGTTGACAAAGAGGATTTTCTCCCAGGTCGTACCGCCATCGGTGGTTTTATAAACTCCCCTTTCCGCATGTTCTCCCCATGGGGAACCAATTGCGCCGACATATACCGTATTGGGATCCATGGGATCAATTTTGATCCTGTGTATATGCCTGGTTTTTTCCAGACCCATTGACTTCCAATTCTTACCACCATCCAAGGATTTATACACCCCAAAACCCCCATTGAGACTGTTTCTTGGGTTGCCCTCACCGGTACCGACCCAAATAACGGATGGATTTGATTGTTGTATGGCTACTGCTCCGATAGAAGCGGTCAATTCCTTATCAAAAATAGGATCCCATTTTATTCCCCCTGAAGTAGATTTCCAAAGGCCACCGGAGGCGGTTCCAACATACATTATATCAGGGGAACGGTGTACTACATCAATTGCTGTTACTCGGCCACTCATACCGGCAGGGCCTATGTTTCTTGGCTTTAAATCTTGGACAAGATCCATATTGAAATCCTGTGCAAAAAAGGAAATCGATGCAAATAGCAACGCTAAGGGAAGTAATTTCTTCATTGGTTTACGGTTAGTTAATTAGTCGCATAAATATACTTAAATGTTTGTTTGGATTCCTTACGCATTTTATGGAAGGCCTATTGATAGCATAATTACTTAATCATTCTTATAAATCTCACCATCTTTCATCACGAATTTTACATTCTTCATTTTAGAAATATCTTTGGTTGGGTCTCCCTCTACAGCGATAATATCAGCCAGAAACCCTGCACTCAATTGACCTAGATCCGTCATATGCAATATTCTGGCATTACCCGATGTTGCCGATTGCAATACCTCAATAGGTTTCATTCCGTAGTCAACCATCATTTGAAGTTCCCGATAATTCGTACCATGTGAAAAAACGCCCACATCACCGCCAAAAACGATAGGAACACCAGATTCAAGGGCCAATTTAAACGAAGCTTTCTTTTTTAATATTCGTTCGGGTACCGGGTCGGTGCCTTTATTCCAACCATTGTATTGCAAGATAGCATCACCTGCAGCAAGTGTTGGGCAAAGAGCCACACCTTTTTCTTTCATTAAATTAAAGATTTCGAGTGTACCGCCATCTCCATGCTCAATCGTTTCAACGCCCGCCATGATTGCCCGTCGCATCCCTTCTGGAGTACTGGCATGTGCTACGACATATCGACCGGCACTTTCAGCTGTGGCTACCATAGCTTCAATTTCTTCTTGGAGGAAAGTTGGTTGTGAAGGCTCCCCCTTTCCCCATCTATAATCCGCATAGATTTTTATTAAATCCGCCCCATTGCCCAATTGTCTTCTTACCGTTTTAATGACCTCGTCAACTCCACTTGCTGGTTCGGCCCCCAAGGGAACAGTAACTCCATCATGAAATCCTTTTGGTCCATATGCACCAGTAGCCACAATAGCCGGGCCAGCAACAAGTAACCTTGGACCAGGCACAATCCCCTCATCAATCATTTTTTTAAGGTAAACATCTGAGTAACCGGCACCCTCCGCACCTAAATCACGCATTGCGGTAACTCCCGCCAATAATGATTTATGGGCATGTACGGTACCACGAATGGCCCTTTCAACCGATGACTCTTTCAACACCTGATCATTCCAGATAGTTTCGTTATATGGGTGTAATAATAAATGTGAATGCCCTTCGATGAGACCGGGCATTAATGTAGTTCCTTTTAAATAGATTTCTTTGGCCTCGGCAGGTATTTGTAATCCAGGAATTACTCCGGCATAAGTAATGGTATTGCCTTTGACCACTACAATCCAATCTTCATGCATTTCTTCTCCATCAAAAACGCGGTCCGGTTTTAAAATGAATTGGGAATTAGCGGTATAACTAATCAGGCAGAATAATGATACGAGGATAATTTTCATCGAAGTCTAATTTTTTAAGGCATTTTTGGCAATAGTATCGAGTTTTTTGGAAATGGTTTCTTTGCTCAACCAATTGCCTTTTATCATTACCCCTGAAATTTGTTGAAGAGCTTTAATATCCTTTAAGGGATTGGCATCCACGAGTACCAAGTCAGCATCCAATCCTTCTTTTATTGATCCAAAAATATCTTCCATTCCAAAATAGATCGCAGGATTTATAGTTCCAGATCGAATAATTTCCAATGGGCTAAGGCCTGCCTCCTTTAAGGCATCCATTTCATGGTGTATTGAAAACCCCGGTACATTAAAAAGTTGAGGGGCGTCAGATCCCAATAACATGCCATGTCCACCATCTTGCAGTTTTTTTATGAGTTGCTTACGTATGGCATCGAACTGTTTCCATTGAGCCTCTTTAAAACCAGTTGAGGAAGCTATGGATTCATTTTTCCTTCTTTTCCAATTTTCCAAGGTTGCTGGTCGCATGTATTTCATTTCGGGCTGTGTTAAAAGTTCATCTGAAGAAACGGGAGCGAACCATCTGGTAAATAGGCTCTGGGTACTTACAATCCACACTTCGTTATCCTTGGCCAGTTGTACGAGTTCATCAATTTTGGAAATATCTGCATATGGCGTGAAATTATATCCAAAGAAACCATTTGCTGAAGCGTCAAGATCCAATGCTTCAGGGACAAGGCCCTCAAGAAAGCCGTCAACATGGTCGATTGATGCATATTTGCTTTTCAAGGCGTGACGAATTCCCACTTTGACCGGTACATGCCCTGCGAAATCAATACCAACCTCATTGGCCGTTTCCACGATTTGATTGAACACGTCAAGCTGAATGCCGGGATGAATTTTTAGAAAGTCATATCCTTTCTTATGATAAGCCGAAACTTTTTCTATCGCTTCTTCTTTGCTAGTCACGGAATTGCCATTAAGTGACGGACTTGAAGTAAATATCCTAGGGCTAAGGATTTCACCATTATTGGCTTTTTGCCTTAATTGTAAATGGGAAGGATGGCCTAACATGCCCCTAATTGTAGTAATTCCGTTTGATAGATAAAGAAAAAGTACCTCTTCTGTTCGTTCCATACTGGTTGGGGACTGCGGAATGTGGGCATGCATTTCGGCCAGACCTGGCATTAAAAATTTATCCCTGCCATCAATTTTTATCGAAAAATCCCTAATATTTTCAATGTTACGGGTTATGCTTTTGATTTTTCCAGAATCAATCACCACATGAAGATTTTCCACTACTTCACCTTTTATAACATCAATAAGATTAACATTGGTAATAATAAGGGCCTTCGTATTATTATTTTCCTGTGAACGTGAACATGAAATCGCAATAAGAATACAGCAAAAGGTAAATATTCTTTTTATCCCCAATAATTTTAACATTACAATCCTCCTATTTATGAGATATGTAAAATATGAAAATATTATCGAATTATATATTTTCTAATTCCAATAAAAACGAGGATAAAAAAGGAAGTACCTATAAAG
>JAHHKH010000292.1 GCA_018679695.1 Maribacter sp. | reverse complement strand
GCCATTTATATGGGCTAATGCGGCCTCATATGGTTTAACCATCCAATTGTCCAAAGGGAGTTTACCAGCGGCCTCTATGATTGGGAGCCCGATCCTTTTTTCTAACCAAGATGCGGCAACAAATGCTTCCAATCGCACTCTTGAATTCTCGTCCTGGACTGCTACCATTAATAATTCTGACTGATTCGGAACTTGATGTCCGGCATATCTCAATACTTTTACGGCAGCGGACCGAACTCTAAAATCATTGGCATTCAACAGTTGTTCAAGTAGGGTAGCTTCGATTTTGTTTAACCCCCAACTTACCCACAATGCCTCTAATACATGGTGCTCGTATCTTTTGTCTGTTTTGTCCAGATTGTTTACCCACTTTTTTAATTTGGTCAACACTTCAACGTGATTCCTTGCCCTCAGCTCTCTTCTCGTGCGATATCTTGAACGGTACTCCGGTAATTTAAGATTGTCCAATAATTCATCAATAGTGGCATCTATGATTTTTGCTGGTTTCACCAAGGGTCGCGAAGGGTATGTTATTCTGTATACCCTGCCATGCACATGGTCACGTAATGGATCACGTGCATTATGTTGCATATGACCAACCAAAATATTGTGCCAGTCAATCAAATATAAAGATCCATCAGGTGCAAATTCCATATCAACTGGGCGGAACTTAGTGTCTGTCGATGTTACCAAATCCTGTCTATGCCTGCTTATATAACCTGACGATTCTGGATCGTCGACCATAGTATGTTGTTTGGTTCCCAAGAAACCTATGGTATTATTGATAATTATATCACCTTGGACCTCATCAGGAAAATGACGACTTGAAATAAATTCCAGGCCAGAGGTTGGTCTTACCCTATGCGCGTCTTCAATCAAGTTTTTTGGTAAAGGGGATGCCTTCCCATAACGCGGTTTTATAGTTCCTGGCATCATCCATGTCATATCGGGACCCGAAGTATGGGCAAAGAAATTCTGCCCCCATTCATCGAATGCGATTCCCCAAGGATTAGGAATTGGAAGTTGGGCAGTTCGTTCCAAATGATGTCGTTGAGGACTGTATCGATAAAATCCTCCGTTGGTTGCGCGTACAGGGCCGTACGCAGTTTCAACATTGGTATGTAAGAACACACCCTCTCCCATATAGATGGCTCCTGATGGATCTGCAGTAAAAGCCCCCGCCGTATGATGCGTATCATGATCATCAAAACCACTCAAAATAATTTCGGTCTGGTCGGCTTTGTCATCACCATCTGTGTCTTTGATCAAAACAAGGTTGGTCCCTTGTGACACATAAACCCCTTCGGGGGCAAATTCAAAGCCAATGGTAAGGTGCAAATCATCTACGAAGGTCGTTTGCTTATCTGCTTTACCATCATTGTCTGTATCCTCTAAAATAATGAGCTTGTCATTGGGTTTGCTATCCCCGGGTTTATAATGCGGATAGGTTGGCATTACACCAACCCAAAGCCTTCCTTTATTATCAAATGACAACTGAACGGGATTGGCCAAGTCTGGAAATTCCTTTTCTGAGGCAAACAATTCCAATTTATAACCTTCTGCTACCTTGATACGCTCCAATGCCTCTTGCCCATATAAATACCCTTCTTTAGCATCACCTTGTCCCTTATTATAATTGGTCTTTACTTCAGGGAGTTCCCTTGTCTTCGCATCGGCAGCAACTAAATCCATTTCCCGGCCTTTGGTGGCTTTCCATATTGCCGTATCCCTAATAGCAGTCATCTGTCTGATTTTTTCCAACTCAAAAGGATAGTTGTCGGGACCAAAAGGATCATAACGTCTTCCATAAGCATGAACCCCATTAGGAACCTTAAAATCATTATGCCAAAACCAATTCTTCTCCATTACTGCCTCATGGACCATCTTTCGCTTTATTTCTGCCATTTCTTCTGCTTCACCAAATACCGAATCAGCCAATAGTTTGGCAAATTTCCGGTAGCCATAGTCATTCAATTGGAAACCATCCGAAGTCAGGTCTTCTGATTCAGATATAAACCACTCCTTGGTGGTATCAAATGCATTGACAAACAAAACACTGTCCTGGATAGCCACTTCTTTCATAGCCTGAGTATACAGTTTCAAATTCCTGTTTTCCTTTTTCCCGTTTGGCAGATCCATTTTATGGGACAAATCCTCGAATGCAATGGGAGAAACCAAGACCAATTGTGGTGCCCTTATCCCATTATAATTTTGATTCAATGTATGTTTAATAAATGCATGCAGTTCGGCCTTATAATTATCCAAACCTGTTTCGCCTTGAAATGATTCGTTATAACCAAAAAAAGCAAGAATAATATCTGCCTTCAATCTGGTGAGCCATTCATCCTCTGAGGGAAAATGTCCTATACTTCCCGATTTATTGGCGAGTTCTGTCTGGAACTTTTCCGCACCTGGAAAAGCCCAAGGGGAGTTGCGGGATGAATGGGGGCGAAATCCCGGGGTATTACCGCCATCGGCAATATTGCGAATGAAAAGGGTACTATCAGGATAACGCAAGTGCATCTCTGTCTCAAAATGACCAAAATTCATCATTCTTGATCCCAGGTTGTTCCCAATCAGAACAATATGCGAATCTTTCCTTATTTCAAGGAAATTACCCTTGTCCTTACATCCTACCGCAAAGAATGAAAAGACAACTAGCAATACTTTGAAATATCGATTCTTACTTCCTGACATAGTGTTTTTGTTTATTATTAATGCCTGATTATAAGCTTACATGTATGCCTTGTTGAACAGATTTTTCACAAGCTTCGATAATCCGCTGGCATATAATTGCATCTTTGATCGTTGACAATGGTTCCTCCCCTTTCAGCAACACATTGTTTATGAAATGGGTTGCCGTGTTTTTGATCGAAATGGGATAACACTGATATGTTTGTGAATGTGCCCCATTCCTATCATTGATAACAAAATCCCTGTAACTGTAACGCGTACTTCCCTTTGTTCCCATAACCCTAATGATACATGACCAAGGGTCACCTGCGTGATCATCATTGGCAAAACTTGCACATAGATGGCTGAGGGTACCATTTTCCATTTGGATATTGGCCATAGCCACATTTTCTTGTGGTGCCAAGGTAACATCTACCGTGTTCTTAAAACAGGAAACTGTTTTGGGAATTCCTGCCAAATAAAGCATTGTATACGAATGATGTGTTAGGATCTGACGGATAACCCCTGGATATCTTGCCCTAATTTCATCCGAATGATGAATATTGTACATCATATAAAATTGGGTAATAGCGCCTAATTTCCCATCATCTATCATGGCCTTGGCGCGTTCAATGCCAGGTTCGTAAATATAATTGTGAACGGGCATACATTTCACTCTTGCTTTCCCTATAGCTCTTTGCATTTGTTGCAACTCATCTATGCTAGATGCTGCCGGTTTTTCCACCAATATATCTTTCCCAGCTTGGGCCGCTTTAATGGTAAATTTGCAATGCGTTTCCATATTGGTGAGAATAAAAACGGCGTCGATTCTTGTATCGTTCAACAATTCGTCAACCGAGTTGAAGTTTTCACATCCAAATTGTTTGGCTTTGAGCGCCCCATTTTCGAAGGTCCTGTTCCAAAGACCTATCAGTTCAGCATTAGCCATACC
>JAHHKH010000276.1 GCA_018679695.1 Maribacter sp. | reverse complement strand
GGTTTGCATTGTATTTGGGTATTGACAAACTGTTCATCAATCCTACCGCAAGACTGATTACACAAAGACCTGAGTTTTATATTTCACTGACGGCAATGATAATAGGAACCCAGCTCTTTTTAGCCGGATTTTTAGGCGAAATAATGGTGCGTTCCAGAAAAAACGAAAAACGCTACAAAATATCCGAGGAATTGAATCTTTCCGAAAAGAAAGAGCAATATTCTTCGTAAATTACCTATCAAAACCTATATTAAATGGATTCCGTTTTAACTACTGCCAAATCTTGGCTTTCTGATTTTTTTGACCAAGAAGTCAAAGAGGAAATACAACAACTTATTACGAACGACCCTGAAGAGTTAAAAGACCGCTTCTATAAGAATATGGAATTCGGGACTGGCGGTATGCGGGGACTAATGGGGGTTGGCACCAATAGAATAAATAAATATACACTTGGAAAAAGCACCCAGGGATTAAGCAACTATATAAAGAGGGTTTACCCCGACGAACAACAAAAGGTTGTCATTGCCTACGATTGTCGTCATAACAGCGATACATTGGCAAAAACCGTGGCAAATGTATTTTCGGCCAATGGAATAAAGGTTTATCTTTTTTCAGAATTGCGAACCACTCCAGAATTGTCATTTGCCGTTAGGTATTTAGACTGCCAGGCCGGTATTGTTTTAACCGCATCTCATAATCCTCCTGAATATAATGGCTATAAAGTTTATTGGACAGATGGTGGACAGATTGTACCTCCTCAGGACGGGGATATCATAGCTGAAATCGATAAGCTCTTATATGAGGATATAAATTTCGAATCGAATGAAAATTTGATTGAAATGATCGATGCCGATGTAGATGAAGCCTTCATGAACGCTTCTGTAGCCAATGGAAATTTCGATGCAGCAGGGAAGGATGATTTCGAAATTGTATTCACTTCATTGCACGGTACCTCTATCACGGCCATTCCTGAAGTCTTAAAACGTGCGGGATATAAAAATGTGACGATTATTGAGGAACAGGCAATACCAGATGGGAATTTCCCAACTGTCGAATCACCAAATCCAGAGGAGCCGGAAGCTTTGTCAATGGCAATAAAAAAAGCCGAGGAAATTGGCGCTGATATGGTCGTTGGTACAGATCCCGATAGTGATAGGTTGGGAATTGCAGTCAGAAATCTGGACGGCGATATAGAACTGCTCAACGGTAACCAGACCATGATGTTAATGACCAAATTCTTGTTGGATAAACGCAGGGAAGTGGGTATGCAAGGCAATGAATTTATTGCCTCTACTATTGTTTCAACGCCAATGATGACAGCCCTGGCTGATGCTTATGGTGTAGAATGCAAAGTGGCATTGACCGGTTTTAAATGGATCGCCAAAATGATCAAGGATTTTCCGGACCAACATTTTGTAGGTGGCGGTGAAGAAAGTTTTGGCTATATGGTGGGTGACTTTGTCAGGGATAAGGATGCCGTTACGGCAACACTGCTGGCTTGTGAAATTGCGGCAGATGCCAAAGCCAAAGGAAGTTCATTTTATAAGGAATTGATTCAATGTTATGTCGATTATGGTTTTTATATGGAAAAATTGATTTCAATGACTAAAAAAGGCATCAGTGGCGCAGAGGAAATAAAGCAAATGATGGTCGATTATCGCGAAAATCCAATAAAGGAGATCGATGGATCAAAAGTCGTATGGATACATGATTACAATAATTCATTGGCCACTAACCAATTAACAGGTAAAACCGAAACGATTGATATTCCAAAATCGAATGTATTGATCTATACTACAGCGGATGGAACACGAATGGCCGCAAGACCAAGTGGAACCGAACCAAAAATCAAATTTTATTTTAGTGTAAATGCCAAATTGGACGAACCCGGGAATTTCATAGGGAAACGAACTGAACTGCAGAACAAACTTTCCCGAATCGTGAGTGAACTCAATCTTGGTTAATGGACTATTTTAAAAAAATACTTCGCTTTGCGAAACCTTACAGGAAATTCGGATTTCTTAATGTATTCTTCAATATTCTTTATGCCCTGTTCAGTGCCCTTTCATTTGCGGCACTGATCCCTATGCTCAATGTTCTTTTTGAAGAGTCCGAACCCGTTACAAAGTTACCGGTTTATACTGGTATGAGTGATATTAAGGATTATTTCATTGATTATTTAGGGTATCATGTGACTCAATTTGCAGGGGATGATAAAATGAAAGCTTTGGTATTGGTGATTGGACTTGTACTGGCACTATTTCTCCTAAAGAACCTCTTTAATTATTTGGCAATGTATTTCATCACCTTTTTACGTAATGGTGTGTTGAAAGATGTTAGGAATAGCATGTACCAAAAGATAACCGAGCTGCCTATTTCCTATTATTCTGAAAAAAGAAAAGGCGATGTTATTGCCCGAATTACTTCAGACGTGCTTGAAATACAGCACTCATTCCTATCGATATTGGAATTGATTGTTCGTGAACCCTTAACCATCTTATTCACTATTTTAGTCATGTTTGGGATTAGTGCAAAACTAACACTCTTTGTGTTCATTTTCATACCAATTGCCGGTGCCATTATTTCGAGGATAGGCAAATCGCTTAAAAAGAAGTCGGATCGCGTTCAAAAAGAACAAGGGGAGTTTTTATCTATTGTAGAGGAAACGCTAGGTGGACTACGCGTCATTAAGGCATTCAATGCGGAATCACGTTTTTTTAAAATTTTCAGTACCTCAACGGAACGATTTTTCAAATTTTCCAACAAGTTGTTGAACCGTCAAAATTTAGCATCCCCCACTGGGGAGTTTTTAGGAATCTTGGTTATCGGGGTTTTACTATGGTTTGGAGGAAAAATGGTCTTGGTAGATAAAACCCTGGATGCTTCTTCGTTCATCGCCTATATGGGATTGGCCTACAATATCTTAACCCCGGCAAAGGCAATAAGCAAGGCCTCTTTTGGGGTTAAAAAAGGAAATGCGGCGGCAGAACGGGTTTTGGAAATCCTTGAAACAGAAAATCCAATAGTTGATAAAAAAGATGCCAAGGTTAAAACGACTTTTGAAAAAGACATCTCACTTGAAAACATATCGTTCAAATATGAAAATGATCCTGTGCTTAAAAACTTCAACCTGAATGTTCCAAAAGGTCAAACCGTGGCACTTGTTGGTCAATCGGGAAGCGGAAAGAGCACAATTGCCAATTTGGTGACCCGCTTTTATGATGTGAATGAGGGGGCCATTAGGATTGATGGCATTAACCTAAAGGACATTTCAAAAAAATCGCTTCGCAATTTAATGGGATTGGTTACCCAAGATTCCATTTTGTTCAACAATACTGTCCGCGACAACATAGGTATGGGCAAGGATAGCGCCTCAGATAGTGAAATCGTGGAAGCTGCGAAGATTGCGAATGCCCATGAATTTATTATGGATCTCCCAGAAGGTTACGACACAAACATTGGGGATGGCGGAAACAAACTAAGTGGGGGTCAAAAACAACGACTGTCGATTGCTAGAGCTGTACTTAAAAATCCACCCATTATGATTTTAGATGAGGCCACCTCTGCCCTGGATACCGAAAGTGAGCGATTGGTACAGGATGCTCTGGAAAAAATGATGCGGAACAGAACTTCAATTGTAATTGCACATCGATTATCAACCATTCAAAAAGCCGATAAAATTATTGTCCTGCAAAAAGGAAAGATTGTTGAACAGGGCAATCACAAAGAACTTCTTGGAAAAAATGGAGTCTACAGGA
This sequence comes from Maribacter sp., assembly GCA_018679695.1. Taxonomy (GTDB): domain Bacteria; phylum Bacteroidota; class Bacteroidia; order Flavobacteriales; family Flavobacteriaceae; genus Maribacter_A. The sequence goes on along the minus strand of JAHHKH010000276.1, from coordinate 1,067 downwards.
AATTGGTGGAAATGCAATCGTTTTGATCGTATGCAAAAGTCTTAGAGTTTTCCCGTCTTAAAAAGGATGATATAGGAAAAACTTTTGCCAGCTGGGAGCATAGGTTTAGACGAATCTGCATAACCGCACTTAGAGAATGCATCTCCAAGATAATTTCGCTTAAATTACGATGTACACTAAACCTTTTGTAAAAACCGTTGTCTAATTGTAATATATAAGTAAGATATATTGATTGCCGAAGAGACATTACTTCACGAATTAAAACAGCTCGAAACCCAAGCTAGGGCCTTTGAAGTGTTGGTCAACACCTACAAAGAACGGCTCTATTGGCATATACGAAGAATTGTCTTGAACCATGATGATACAGATGATGTGTTACAGAATACCTTTATCAAAGTCTATAAAAATATCAACGGTTTTAAAGGTGATAGCAAGCTGTACTCATGGATGTATAGAATTGCAACCAATGAGGCCTTGACATTTTTAAAGAAGAAATCGAACAAATTAGGAATCAGCGATGCGGAATTAAAGGATAAAATGGTATCTAATTTACAGGCCGATGTGTATTTTGAAGGGGACGAAATCCAATTAAAACTTCAGAAAGCAATAGCAACACTTCCTGAAAAACAGAAATTGGTATTTAATATGAAGTATTATCAGGAGATGAAATATGAAGAAATATCCGCAATTTTGGATACATCGGTAGGCGGATTAAAAGCATCCTATCATTTGGCAGTTAAAAAGGTAGAATCGTTTTTAAAAGAAGACTAAACCATTTAACGTATTGATAGTCAAAGTAAAGACATGAATAAGAATAATAACAAAAAGAATTTTAAAACCCCTGAGGGCTATTTCGAAAGGTTCTCTGATCGGCTTTTGGATAGAATATCCAATGCAAATAATGATCCGAAAAGTTCTTTGCTGCCCGAATCGGATGGGTTCTCCCTACCCGATGGTTATTTTGATTCATTGAATAAGAGGATACAAGAGAGATTAAACGACAATGCCCCGAAAGTAATTGCACTGCACAGCAGGCGGAAATTATATTACTATGCTGCGGCCGCGGT
>JAHHKH010000273.1 GCA_018679695.1 Maribacter sp. | reverse complement strand
AATGAACGAAGTGCATCAACTTTAATTTTCATGTTTGTCAACATTTCATAAACTGCAGGAAAATTCACAATTACTTTTCCAAATTGAGCTCTTTCTTCTGCATATTTTAAAGCCTCTCGGTATGCAGCATCAGCAAGTCCAACAGATTGAGCTCCAACACCCAAACGAGCTGAGTTCATTAAAGACATTACGTACTTTATTAAACCAAAACGTTCTTTACCTACTAATTCGGCTGGAGCATTTTTAAATACTAATTCACAGGTTGGAGAACCTTTAATACCTAATTTCTTTTCTAAATGTCGAACTTCAACTGCATGGTCATTTCTATCATAAATAAACATAGACAAACCACGGGCATCAAGAGTATTTGGTTCTGATCTTGCCAATACCAAAGAAATATCTGCATCACCATTCGTAATAAATCGCTTTACACCATTTAATTTCCAGATTTTTTCTTTTTCATCGAAGGTCGCCTTCAGCTTCACCGACTGCAAATCTGAACCTGCATCAGGCTCTGTTAATACCATTGCAGCTGTTGCTCCATCTCTATTGAATCTTGGTAAATATTTATCTTTTTGTTCCTCGGAACCAAATTCATAAATAGTCTCCGCACAATCTTGAAGTCCCCAAATATTTGCAAAACCCGCGTCTGCCCTAGCTACCATTTCCGCGGCCATTACATAGGGTACCATAGGGAAATTCAAACCACCATATTTTCTAGGTAACGCCATACCTATTAATCCTGCTTTATAAAGGGCTTTATAGTCTTCAGTGGTCCCTTTGGCATAAATCACTTCATTGTTTTCGATATGGGGACCTTCCAAATCAACACCCTCTGCATTTGCAGCAATTGTATTCGCACAAATCTCCCCTACTATATCTAAAACTTTTTCATAATTATCGACTGCATCTTCATGATTCAAAGGTGCATAATCATACACTTCCGATTCTGAGAAATTCTTTTCTTTAAGTGCTACGATTTTTTGAAAAAGTGGGTGTGTTAAATGAAATCTAAAATCTTGTGTATCGTTAAAAAAATTATCCATTTTCTACATTTTTAAGTTTTGGGTTCGACTTAATCCCGAATTAATAACACTTACTTGGCGTTGGCTTTATAAAATTTGATCATTTTTGGAATTACAACTTCCAGGTCTCCCTGTATCACGTAGTCTGCGAGACTATTGATAGGAGCTTCTGGGTCGTTATTGATTGAAATGATCATTGATGCATCTTGCATTCCAGCAGTATGCTGTATTGCTCCAGATATGCCAGCAGCTATATACAATTTTGGTCTAACCGTTGTTCCTGTCTGACCAATTTGACGATCATGATCTATAAAACCGGCATCCACAGCGGCTCTTGAACCGCCTACTTCACCACCTAACAATTCGGCTAATTCTTCAAGTAGCTCAAAATTCTCTTTTGAACCCACACCATAGCCACCAGCTACAATTATTGGGGCCTCTTTAAGATTTACATCGGATTCTTCGATATGTCGCTCTATAATCTTAACGACAAAATCCTTTTCATCTACAATTGAGTTTACATCTACTTCAACAATTTCTGATTTATAATTATTATCAAAAACCTCTTTTTTCATTACACCTTCCCTTACAGTGGCCATTTGCGGATGTTGATCCCAATTAATGATGTTAGCCATTATACTTCCTCCAAATGCAGGACGTATTGCATATAGCAAATTTTGATATTCTTTCTTTTCCTTTTTAACAAAATGATTTCCAATATCCAATATTGTGGTATCTGCCGTTAAACCACAATTTAATGCTGAGGCTATACGCGGTGCCAAATCCCTACCCACAGAAGTCGCTCCGAACAAAACAATCTGGGGATCTTCTTTTTTTAACAGATGCGTCGTTAATGATGCATGTGGTAAAGTTCTATAAGGCTCTAAACTCTTATTATCCGCGATATATATTTTATCCACGCCGAATGGTGAAACTTGATTTTCAATTTTATCCAATTGACTGCCAAAGACCATTGCTTCGAGCTGACAGCCTAATTTTACAGCCAATTTCTTTCCAGTTGATAATAACTCCTGACTTATATCTGCAACTTTTTGATTTTCAACTTCGCAATAAACGAATATGCTCTTCATTTTAATTCACTTTTAGTTATTATCCAATTGTATGGTGTTCAATGAGCTCTTTTATCATGCCTTCAATGTCAGTATCCGATTCTGATAAGACTTTTGCCTCACTGGCCGTTAAGACAACACTTTCCACACTCTTAACCTTAGTTGGTGAACCTGAAAGTCCTATTTTTGATTCATCTGCCCCAATATCCTCTACGCCCCATTCTGGAATTGTCAAATAGGGTCTTTTGGAATGTAATGCTATTATAAACTCATCATTTCGACGAATTTCTGAATTGGTCCTGGCATATTTATATTTCATTACCCGTTTGGCTTCTTTAGATCTACAAGCGGGGGAAGCGCCATGAACGGTCATAAGGCATGGTATAGGTGAAGACACGGTTTCAACCCCTTTTGATAATCTACGTTTCGCAATAACCCCATCATTGGTAATTGAAAGTACTTCTTCAACATAAGTTATTTGGGGTATTCCTAATTTTTCTGCACATTGTGGACCTACCTGGGCGGTATCCCCATCAATGGCTTGTCGTCCTCCCATGATGATATCGTACGAAGGTAATTTTTCGATGGCCTTAACAAGGGTATAACTTGTTGCCAAAGTATCCGCACCTCCAAAACGCTTATCAGAAATCATAATCCCATTATCAGCTCCTCTATATAAACTATCCCTAATAATATCAGCAGCTCTTCTTGGACCCATTGTCATTACTGTAACTTCGGTTTCAGGAATTCTATCCTTTAAATTAAGGGCCAATTCCAAAGCATGTAAATCGTCTGGATTAAATACCGTATCTAATTTTCCTCTATTGACAGTACCATCAGGTTTCATTGCGTCAGGACCGACGTGTCTAGTATCAGGTACTTGTTTTATAAGTACAACTATTTTTAGTGGTCTCATAAGTCTTATTTGAATTGTTTTGTTAAACCAACCCAAAATTAAAACTTCTTTTTCGCGAAAAAGGTGACATAACTCATACTTAAGAAAAAAAATGACACAAAAAAAGAGGTCCCATATAAGACCTCTTATCAATTGTATTTATAATTAAGTTTACTTCTTTCTTTCTTTTTTAACGGTTTCCGCAACAGATTCCTCCGGAGCATTATTTTGCATAAAATCCTCCATTATTGCGGTACTGACTCCCATATTTGAGAATCCTCCGTCATGGAACAAGTTTTGAAGTGTTACTTTCTTTGTTAAATCTGAAAATAGTGTAACAATATAATCTGCACATTCCAATGCCGTCGCATTACCCAGTGGTGACATTTTATCCGCATAAGCCAAAAAACCATCAAATCCCTTGACCCCACTACCAGCTGTCGTTGGAGTCGGAGATTGGGAGACTGTATTGACTCTTACTTTCTTGTCCCTTCCGAAGAAATAACCAAAACTACGTGCTACGGATTCCAAATACGCTTTATTGTCTGCCATATCATTATAATCTGGAAATACACGTTGCGCTGCCATATATGTCAATGCGACAATACTGCCCCATTCCCTTACTGCATCTTTGTTGTACAATACACTCATTGTTCTATGGAAGGATAAAGCCGAAACATCCCAGCCCTTCTTTGTGAAATTATAATCTTGATGTGTATACGGATTACCTCTACGAACATTTACAGACATCCCTATTGAATGTAATACAAAATCAATTTTGCCCCCTAATTTCTCAACGGCTTTGTCTACCAAGTTTTCAAGATCCATCATCGATGTTGCATCTGCAGGAATGATTTCAGAGTTCGTTTTTTCTGCAAGTTCAGAAATAGTTCCCATTCTCAAAGCAATTGGTGCATTAGTAAGCACAAACGTAGCTCCTTCTTCATGAATCCGCTCAGCAGTTTTCCAAGCAATGGAATTTGCGTCTAAAGCTCCAAAAATAATTCCTTTCTTACCCTTTAATAAGTTGTATGCCATGTTCTAGTTTTTTTGGATTGTTATTGTGGTCAAAGATATTTAAAATAAGTTGAAAAACCGGTTGCTTTTCCTTGGCTGGAATAAAACCTAATTCAGTAGTTGTCTCGCATGGGCCATAGCTGAATCTGACAATTCCTTACCCCCCAACATTTCAGCCAACTCCACGACCCTCTCGTCCGGTGAAAGTTCTTTCATGTTCGTTTGCGTACTGTTGTTGTTGTCTTCCTTGAATACCTTGAAGTGATGATCGCCTTTTGATGCTACTTGGGGTAAGTGGGTAATTGAGAAGATCTGCATGGTCTTACTCATTTCGTACATTATATCACCCATGCGATTTGATATTTCCCCCGAAACCCCCGCATCAATTTCATCGAACATCATTGTTGGAAGACTTTCATATTTGGACAGTATTGATTTTATAGATAGCATAATTCTCGAAAGTTCACCTCCAGAGGCGACTTTTTTAAGATCTCCAAAATTACTTCCCTTATTGGCAGAAAATAAGAACAGCAAATCATCCTTACCATTGGTTTTGAAATCCTTGGCAGGAACAATGTCTATTTTAAACCGTGCACTTGGCATTCCCAATGAATGCAACTGCTCTTGCAATTGAACTATTAAATTTGGTATAACATTCGCCCTACTTTTTGAAATGGAGGATGCCAGGTTGTTCAATTCCAATTCCAGCGAAGTCAATTCCTTTTGTTTGGCAGCAATAGTAGATTCAATATTCTCTGTTGCGTCAACTTTATGAGAAAGCTCATCTTTTATTTGTAGCAACGCGGAAATTTCTTGGACCCCATGCTTTTTTTGCAAATCATGAAGTGTTTGAAGCTTAGAGTTGACCTCGTCCAACAATTGCGGATTCATTTCAGTATTTTCCAATAGGTCTTGTAATTCTGAACCTATATCATCAATTTCGATAAACACCGATTGAATCCTCTGATCCAACGACTCAAAGGCTATACCAAAACTAGAAAGTCTATTGGCAACTTGTTTCAATTCTAAAAGTAAATTCAATACCCCTACCTGCTCATCACTTAATAATTGATACCCTCGAGATAATTGTTCAACAATCGTCTCAACATTGTTCAACTGCTCATATTGCTCCTCTAACTGCTCTAACATCCCCTCTCGCAGGTCAATCCCTTCCAACTCTTCCAATAAAAAGCTATTGTACTCATGTTCTTTAATGGCATTGCTCTGAAATTCCATTAGATTCAGCAATTCCTTGGAAGTTTTCTTATATGCGTTCAACTTATCCGAATATTCACCAAGTATTTCCTTGTTGCCGGCAAGGGAATCAATGACCTTAAACTGGAATTCGTTATCAGCTAGCTGCAAGGTTTGATGCTGGGAGTGAACATCTATCAATCTTTCTCCCAAGCGGGATAATACATCCAAATTAACCGGAGTATCGTTTATAAATGCCCTTGATTTTCCACTTGGCAATATTTCACGCCTAATAATGGTATTGTTCTCGTAATCAAGATCATTTTCATTAAAAAAGGGTGCAAGACCATAGTTGCTAATCACAAACTCAGCTTCGATAATACACTTCTCACCCTTGTTTCTCAAGGTCGATAAGTCAGCCCTTTTTCCCAAAACCAAAGAGAGGCCGCCCAATAGTATTGACTTACCTGCACCAGTTTCACCAGTTATACAGGTTAATCCATTCGCGAATGAGACATTCAACTGTGCAATGAGTGCGTAATTTTTTATGGAAAGATTGCTCAGCAAAACCTTGAATTTAGGATTGCCGTAAAGATAATTTTTATTTTAGTAAAAAAACGAAGCTTAATATTTTATCTCATTCCAAGTGCTGGAATATAAAGGTGCTATGTTATTGAGGGTTTCCTTTAATTTAACGACATCAACCTTAGGCCCATCAGAAAATATATTCAATATTTCCTCTGATTTCGCGTCGAAAAAGGTCTGTATAAGAAAGGCGTTGGGTCGCCGTTTTATCATGGTCTCAAACAATTTCAAGGTACCAGAAATCACCTGTTTACCCGTACTATTATTATCTGCCAAGATATCGATACCTTTTCTATGGTAGTTATACATGGCTACACGATATTCCCTATAGGTGTTTGACATTAGGTTGTCGACCAATTCAAATCTGCTTCGGTCTGTAGATTGGCTCCAACCAGCAGAATTACTACTTTGTGCTTGGGTTACTATATTCTGTGCTTTGCGGAAATTCCCACTTCCTCCCTCAAGTGAAAAAGTATCGGCATCCAGTCCTAAAATCACATACACATAATAGGAAATAACACTCACCAAATTAGATTCAAAAGTGTTTTCATTGAATATCAATGGCTGAAATTCAATATACTCAAAGTTGAATTGATTGTCTTTGTAATTGAATATAGGTGTTTCATAAGAGGTGTTGTATACGGGTCTGGAGGATTGAATTTGGATATTCCCTTTAAACCTATTCGACTCATATTCAGTAATTGTAATGAACATTTGTGCGTTTACGCGCTCATTTTCCTTATAAATGCGGTTAGTCCATTTGGTTTTATTCACAAAATCATTCAATGAACGCTCCAAGGTCCTGAAAACCTGCTGATTGGTCTGCGCAACTTGGTCTGAATTTACGGTAACCGTACAGTTCAATTCCTGCGCCGGAAGTGAAATTGAAGAAACAACGAAAATGACAATGAAAAGGAAGCTACGCATTTAACCGAATTAAGATTTCGTTCAAAATGTCCTTGGCAACTTCTGCCTTGGTTTTTAGTTCAAACGCTTTTATCTGTGAATTCTTATCCAAAAACGTTATTTTATTCGTGTTACCCCCGAATCCGGCACCTTTGTCATTCATGGAATTCAGGATAATGGCATCTAAGTTCTTTTTTTTCAACTTGGCTTTGGCATTCTCCAATTCGTTCTCTGTCTCAAGTGCAAAGCCTACCAAATATTGCTTTTTCTTGAGTTTACCCAGTGCTAATAAAATGTCCTTGTTCTTTACTAAATCCAAGCTGAACCTTTCCTGTTTTTTTTTGATTTTCTGTGTAGCTGCGTTCTTGGGTCTGTAGTCAGCTACTGCTGCTGCACAAATTGTAATATCACTATTCCCAAAATACTCATGCGCCTTATCATACATTTCCTCTGCGCTAATAACATTTTGAACGTTTATCAATTCGTGCTTCGGTGACAAATTAGACGGACCTAAAATTAAAATCACCTCGCCACCTAGGTCGGCAGCCGCTTTGGCCAATTCATACCCCATAAGTCCTGTTGAATGATTTCCAATAAAACGAACCGGATCAATGGCTTCATAAGTTGGACCTGCCGTAATCATGATTTTCTTATCTTTCAATGGCAGCCCTCTCCTTAGATAATTCTTTATGAAAGAAACAATATCCTCAGGTTCTGCCATTCTACCTTCACCGAACAATCCGCTTGCCAGTTCACCAGTAGTTGCCGGTATCATAATATTTCCGAAAGACTCTAATTTGTCTAGTGAAATCTTGGTAGATTCGTGATTGAACATATCCAAATCCATTGCCGGGGCAAAGAATACAGGGCATTTTGCCGAAAGATATGTTGCCATTAATAAATTATCACAAGTTCCATAAGCCATTTTAGACATTGTATTGGCAGTGGCGGGGGCTATTACCATAAGGTCGGCCCAAAGTCCAAGTTCAACATGATTGTTCCAATCTGTTTTATTGCCCTCTTCTTTGATGAAAGAAGTAATCGTTGGATTCTTGGAGAGGGTGGCAAGGGTAAGGGGGGAAACAAAAGAGCTGGCACTTTCGGTCAAAATAACTTTAACATTAGCACCAGCTTTTATGAATAAACGTACAAGAAAGGTAGTCTTATAAGCAGCAATTCCTCCAGTAATGCCTAAAAGGATATTCTTGCCAACCAACATTCTACTCTGTGTCTTTCTCAGTATTTCTATGGTAAATCTTATCCATCAACCATTCCTCTACGGCCATGGCATGAGGCTTTGGCAATTTCTCGTAAAATTTTGAAACCTCTATCTGTTCCTTATTCTCGAAAACCTCTTCCAGACTATCGCTATAGGTAGCGAATTCCTCAAGTTTCTCCAACAATTCCTTTTTGATCTCTGAATTTATTTGAACAGCTCTCTTTGCAGTAATTGAGATGGCCTCATATATATTATCTGTTTTCTTGTCAAACTCATTCTTATTAATGGTCACAGTCGTAACAGGTGCTTTTGAATTCTTTAAGTCATTCATGTTCATGCTAACAGTTATTTATTTTGTTACTTTGTCTTCGTTCATAATGGTATTCCCCAATTCTTTTTCGATTTTCTTCAACAACTTTGCGGCGTCATTTTCAAATTTAGTTTCAGGAAATTGTCTTTTTAGCACATTATATGCTGCTTTTGCGTTGTTCAAACGTTCAGGTTTAAATCTTGAAAAACTATTCAAACCAAATTCCGTAGCAGATTCGAACTTCAAATATAAGGCTTCCTCCCTAAATATTGAACCAGGATAGTCCGATATGAAATTATCGAATGCAGCCATTGCCGGTGTTAAGAACGTATAATCAAAATGTCCAAGTTTATTGAATTGTTTACCTATCTCAAAGGCCTTTCTTTCCTTTTTCGTGGTCAACTCCTTGGCCATTGTATTTGCTTCATCAAAAAATTCCGATTCAGGATACATATTAATGAAACTCTGTAATTTAACAAGTGCCTTGTCGGTATCTGTTTGATCAAGGGAATGTGCCGGAGAGAGTTTGTAATAGCTTTTCGCCCCTAAAAAAGCTGCTTCAGCTACCTTTTCACTTTTGGGATAGGACTTAATGAATCGCTCAAACTGATAGCCAGACATATTATAATCCTTTCTTTTGAAATAGGTGTTCGCAAAAAAGAACATCACCCTTTCCCCTTGTGGTTTACCAACATATTTTGGGGCAATCTGTTCGAACAAACGATTCGCTCGTTTGTAATCTTCAGCCTCATAATATTTCTGGGCAAGATCATACTTGGCCTTTACATCTTCATTCTTAAGTACCTTTTGGTACTCATTACATGATGACAAAGCAATTAAAACGACAAAAAAAGATAGAAGTTTGCGCATTCTAAAAAACATTTTGCAAAATTAGGGATTCTGGATGGATATTAAAAACATTATTTCAAGCACTAAAAATAGAGTTGAGAATTCACTCTTTGCCCCTATTTGGCTTAGTTTTAACGTTCTTCTGAAAACATACTATACTTGGAGCCTCACGTAGGGCTTCATAAACTCATGGATTTTTTCCTTTAGGTATGGAGTAGCTTCAACCAAAGGCAATCGCACCCCAGCCTTGGAAAGACCTAGTTCTTCAAAGACCGATTTGATACCGGCAGGATTTCCCTCCTCAAAAATAAGGTCCATCCCGTCTTGCAAAGAATATTGTAGTTTATATGCAGCATCTACCCAAGCATTCAAACCCAGCTGTATCATATTCGAAAATTCTGTCGGTAATCCTTGCCCCAATACCGAAATTACCCCCGAGCCACCGGCCAAAACGGTTGGCAAAGCAGTCATATCATCGCCAGAAATCACCATGAATTTCTTCGGTTTTAACCGGATGATCCGCATAACCTGAGCCATATTTCCCGAAGCCTCCTTAACTGCCACTATGTTATCGTTGTCTTGGGCTAAACGAACAACTGTTTCTGGGAGGACGTTACTCCCTGTTCTTCCAGGTACATTATATATAATCACTGGTAATGGACAATTCTCGGCAATTGCAGTGAAATGGTGGTAAATACCTTCTTGAGTGGGTTTATTGTAATAAGGAGAGACCGAAAGAATCGCATCGAAATCTTTTAGATCTTGATTTTTTATCGTTTCAATTACTGCTGCCGTATTATTACCGCCAATTCCCAGAACAAGTGGTAACCTACCTGCATTCGCACTAATTATCGTAGAAATCACCAATTGTTTTTCAGTATCGGTCAGTGTCACGGTTTCCGCGGTTGTACCGAGTGCAACCAAATAATTAACCCCTCCATCAATGCAATGATTGACAATTTTGGTCAATGCCACCGTGTCTACAGAAAGGTCTTTATTGAACGGAGTCACCAGAGCGACCCCTGTACCAATCAATTTGTCCATTATTCTATTTCATTTAGAACCCGCAAATACTTCTTTAGCTCCAATTTAAATGTTTTGAAATCCTTTAAGGGCAATCCTAATATTAGATCATTCAATTTTTGATCAACTTCTTTAAATCCTACCTTAACGCGAGCTCTCGTTTTAACGGTCATCAATTGCAATAATAAATTCTCCGCATTATAGTAATTGACCAACAAATCATAATCCCTGCTCAAGAACTCCAATGCGTAACTATTCTCAATTTCCCCTTTCCAACCCAAATCCTTATCGGAAAACACAGGTGTGGAATAGGGCGAATTCTTATCATAATAATTCTTATAACCAATTATCTTTACTGCGTTAGGTCTCAGTTTATATTCATCTACAAACTCATAAAAAAGTTCGGGCTTGTCAAAATTATCTAAATCGACAATACACCCGATGGAAGTAATTCCCCGACTCCGATCAACTGTAGGGGCCGTTTTCGACAATTGTTCCGTTAAAAACTTTTCGCCAGATTTGTGTTTGAATTTATCCCTTAATCCTTTAAAAAACATGTATTTTTACATTTACACAAATGTAAATAATAAACACTCATCTTTCCGAGGCTAATTTAAAAACTATAATGTGTTTAAAAATAAAACATTTTGTTGTATTGATAACAATCTGTGTTTTATATTCTTGCAATCAAAATAAGCTTAATTTAATAAAAATTGAGGGTAAACAGATTTCCCTGGACAGTACTTATTCCAAAAAAGCTACAATAGAAGGTTATGTTTTACCTTATAGAACACGTATCAATACCATCTTGGATAGTGCTTTGGCCTATGCACCCAAGGCAATAACCAAGACCGATGGCGAATTCAACACATCGGCAGGTAATTTAATGGCTGATATTGTATTATCCGAAGCCAGTCCCATTTTTAAATCACGCACCGGAAAAGAAATCGATTTTGTTTTGTTGAACCATGGGGGCATCCGATCCATTATTTCGGAAGGGAAGGTAAGCGCAAGAAATGCTTTTGAAGTCATGCCCTTTGAGAATAACATCGTCATTGTCGAGGTCAAGGGCACTGATGTTCAGGAAATGATTTCATTTTTAATAGCTTCAGGTAGGGCCCACCCTATCGCTGGAATGCAAATCGTAATTGATAAAAACAGAAAGTTACGGTCTGCTAAAATCAAGGGGGAACCAATTAATGCGGAAAGTACATACTTTGTGGCAACTTCAGATTATCTGGTGTCTGGTGGGGATAATATGGGATTCTTTAAGAACAATACAGCAATTAGCGATACTGACTATTTGATTCGTAACGCCATGATCGATTATTTTAAGAAAGTAGACACCATTGCTCCAAAAGTTGACAATAGATTCTATATGGAATAATATGGATAGACGAAAATTCATTGCCAAAACTTCTGCTTCTACCGCTTATGTTGGTTTGGGGGGACTATCATTAAATTCTTGTTTGGGAGAATCCAAAAAACGACTCACAATAGTACATACCAACGATGTTCATAGCCATATTGATCCTTTCCCAAAAAACCATTCGCGATTCCCTAACTTGGGAGGATTAGCAAGAAGAGCCACTTTGGTCGATGCCATTCGAAAAGAAAACCCAAACACCCTATTATTCGATGCTGGTGATATATTCCAAGGCACTCCCTATTTCAATTTTTATGGTGGTGAATTGGAATTCAAACTTATGAGCATGCTCAAGTATGATGCAGCGACCATTGGCAACCATGACTTTGATAATGGTATAGACGGCCTCTTTGCCCAACTTCCGCATGCGTCGTTCGAACTGCTTTCTGCCAATTATGATTTTAGCAATACGATAATGGACGGATATGTTAAACCCTATAAGACCTATTTTGCCAATGGACTAAAAATTGGGGTTTATGGCATTGGCATTGAACTTAAAGGTTTGGTCACTAAGAAACTCTACAGAGAGACCCAATATTTAGACCCTTATGAAATAACAACCGAAGTTGAAAAGCAATTAAAGGAGGAGGAAAACTGTGATTTAATTATTTGCCTTTCCCATTTGGGGTATCATTATAAGGATATCGAAAAACCGGATGATTTGAAATTGGCGGCGAAAACAAAATATACCGACTTGATCATTGGTGGGCACACCCATACTTTTTTGGACAAGCCAACAATTACCAAAAATTCAAACGGAAGCAATATTTTGGTAAATCAAGTAGGATGTTATGGGATTAACCTTGGCAGGGTTGATTTTTACTTTGATAGTGCCAAGAACAAAGAAGCAAAAGGAACCACTATTCTGGTTTAGTTAATTTTCTGATCGCAAAATCCAATTTACAATAACCTCCAATTCATCATCCAATGAATAATTGGGAAAAGGCCTATTGGCCCTCCGGTACCAATATCCAGCATTGAATTCATCTCCTTCTTTTCTATGTAAATAGGCATGGATCCAATTACCTAATTCGGTATGAATATCCTGGGCAATTTCATGCGATGCTTCCCAATTGCCTTTGGCATCAAACCATAATGCCTTTAGTGTTAAGGGCCATTCTCTTGGAGGGTTTTGATTATTCAGGTTTTTAATGAATTGATTATAATCACTTGGGGTCATCCGCGGTAAATTTTTTAACCAATTTGCCCACGGTCAATCCTTGAACAATGATTGAGAATACGACTATTATGTACGTAACCACCAAAAACAAATCACGGTGCATATCCTGGGTCAATCCCAAAGCAAGTGCAATTGATATTCCGCCCCTTAGTCCACCCCAAGTCATTATCAGATTGGTATTGGGCACAAAATCCAATTTTTTCTCAAAAAAGTTAATCGGTACTAGTAATGACAAGTATCTGCTTATCAAAATTATGGGGATGGCTGATAATCCCGCTATTACATAATCAAGTTTAAAAGTCAAAACAAGTATTTCCATACCAATTAAGACAAACAACAAGGTGTTCAGCAGAATATCTATCAATTCCCAAAACTTGTCTACATAGGTTTCCGTGATTTCAGACATGGCACTGTCACGAAAAGTATCATTACCCACTACCAGACCTGCCGTTACCATGGCTAAAGGGGCTGATAAATGGAATTTTTGTGCGATTACGGTTCCTACCATTACAGTAGCCAGCGTTATGATCACCTCAATATCATAATCATCAATAGACCTCATAAGACGGTACGTAATCCAACCTAAAAGCAATCCAAGGATAATGCCGCCAAAAACCTCAATTCCGAATAATTCCAATACGTCAAACGCATTAACATTTTCATTTCCTGAAGATGCAAATTTGAATATCGTTAGGAACACAACAACACCTACCCCATCATTGAAAAGGGATTCCCCAACGATTTTCGTTTCCAATTTTTTAGGAACCCCGGCCTTTTTTAAAATACCAAGTACGGCAATAGGATCGGTTGGAGAGATCAAGGCGCCAAATAGCAGACAATAAATATAGTCGACGTTCATATTGAAGATCATCAACATATAATAAATGGCAGTGCCAACTAAAAACGTTGACAGCAATATTCCGACCGTTGAAAATATCAAAATAGGCCATCGTTGTACATGTAATTGTTGGAAATTGGTATGTAGCGCACCTGCGAAAAGCAAGAAACTCAACATTATATCCAACAGTATCGTTTTAAAATCGATATGGGTAATAATATATTTCTCGGCATTCAAAAGTGTATCATCAATATAACTTAATACAAATACTCCCAAGGTGAACAATATGGTTATGACCATAAGACCAATGGTATTGGGCAACTTTAGAAAACGCACATTTATAAAACCAAATGCCGCTGAAAGAAAAACAAGAACTGTGCTTATTAAAAAGTAATCCATATCTAAATAAAAATCTAATGCTTTAATTTATACACTACCATTCATCTCAACCAAATATCTGGATTCAGGTAAAATATCTTCTTCCATCCTTGTACAGCTTCGTTATCATACAAGTGAGGATAGGGAAAGGGGGACGTAATCGCATAATGCAAATGCGGTGGTTTTCCTTTAGCATTACCCGTATCACCCACAGTACCCAACTCCGTTCCCGATTTAACGGGTTGAAAAGCGAAGGCATCATAAGAATCTAAATGGGCATAATAGTGGAACCGCCATTTTGGCCCTAAAACCATCACTGATTTTCCGCCTTTACCCCCTTCATGGGTATAGACCACAAAGCCATAGGTAGCCGAAACTACAGTTGTGCCCCTTTCAGCAAATATATCAATGCCTTTATGGGTAATCGAAGTTCCCCAGGGATAGGCCCAAAACGAATCTTCCGCCCAACTTTTTGTTGTAGCCCCAGTTACCGGAATTATCATTTTCTGTGGGATGATAAACCCAACTCCCAATATTAGGGCAATTACCCAGAACCATCTTTTAAAATAGCGATAACGCACTAAAAAAGCGATTGAGGATAATAGGGCGTACCAAAAACGCCTTGTAGTATTGGTTATCATAAATTGAAGCCCTCATTCACCATATTAAGAAAATCATGTTCGGAAATTATCGGAATCCCTAGAGTTTCGGCTTTCGTTCTTTTACTTGGACCCATTTTATCGCCAGCCACCAAAAAGGCTGTTTTTGAAGAAATTGATGAACCTACCTTGCCCCCATTGTCCTCGATTAGTTTCTTAAGTTCATTTCTGCTCAATAATTCGAAAACTCCCGAAACGACAAAGGTTTTCCCCTTAAGGATCTCGGTTTGATTCAATAATTTATCCGCGGATATTTCAAATTGCAGTCCGTAATCCTTTAAACGATTTATATTTTCAAGATTTCGCTCATTTTGAAAAAACTCCACCACACTCTGTGCTATACGCTCTCCAATTTCATCAACTACTTTCAGTTCATCAATTGTGGCCGCCATTAAAGCATCGATATTCTTATAGGCTTTTGCCAATTTTTTGGCCACGGTCTCCCCGACAAATCGAATTCCTAAGGCAAACAAAACCCGTTCAAAAGGTATATTCACAGATTCAGCCACACCTTTTACCAAATTTTCAGCGGACTTTTCAGCCATGCGCTCCAAGGGTACAATCTGCTCTTTGGTCAAGATATACAGATCAGCATAATTTCGTATAAGACCTTCCTTGAAAAGCAATTCGACCGTTTCGCCACCAAGGCCTTCGATGTCCATTGCCTTCCGGGAAATAAAATGCTGTATGCGACCCGTAATCTGCGTCGGACAACCATAAAAGTTGGTACAATAATGCTTTGCGTCACCTTGGGTGCGCAGCAATTCCGTGCCGCATTCCGGACAATGTGTAATATATTCTGTGGGCTTGGAATCTGCGGGTCGTTTTGATAAATCGACTCCTACGATTTTTGGAATAATCTCTCCGCCTTTCTCAACATATACCGTATCCCCTTCACGAATATCCAATTTTTCAATTTGGTCTGCATTGTGTAAAGAGGCCCTCTTCACAGTAGTTCCGGCCAGTAGTACAGGTTCTAAATTGGCTACAGGAGTAATTGCTCCGGTACGACCCACTTGATACGTTATTTCATTCAACACGGTAGATACTTGCTCGGCCTTGAACTTATACGCCATAGCCCATCGTGGTGATTTAGCGGTGTATCCCAACTCTTCTTGATGTTGAATGTTGTTCACTTTGACTACCACACCGTCAATCTCATATGGCAAATCGTGTCTGTGTTCATCCCAGTAATCTACAAAGGCCAATACCTCGGAGGTTGATTTACATAATTTTGCTATTGTCGGCACTTTAAAACCCCAGTTCCTGGCCTTTTCAAGCATTTGAAATTGTGATGTAATACCAGTATTAGGACCCACAATACCATATAATAAGCAGTCCAAAGGACGTTGTGCCACGGCTGCGCTATCCTGCAACTTTAGGCTACCTGACGCCGTGTTCCTAGGATTCATATAGGGGTCATCCCCGGCCGCAACGCGTTCCTCATTCATTTTCGCGAAACCGTCCAAAGGCAGGATGATTTCCCCTCGAATATCAAATTTAGGAGGATAATCCCCGGTAAGCTTTAGTGGTACAGAGCGAATGGTTTTTATATTTGTGGTAACCTCATCACCTTGGAAACCGTCACCCCGGGTAACTGCCTTAATCAATTGTCCATCTTCATAAGTGAGGTTTATTGAAGCCCCGTCATATTTGAGCTCACAAGTAAATTCTACTTCCACATCCCCAAGTATGCGTTGATTTCGTTTTTCCCAATCCTCCAGGTCTTCCTTTGAATAGGAATTATCCAAGGAATACATGCGATGCTCATGCACAATGGTTTTAAAACTCTTGGTAATATCCCCTCCTACCCGTAAGGTTGGCGATGTCGC
Source organism: Maribacter sp. (assembly GCA_018679695.1). GTDB lineage: Bacteria > Bacteroidota > Bacteroidia > Flavobacteriales > Flavobacteriaceae > Maribacter_A. The sequence continues at coordinate 1,146 of JAHHKH010000273.1, read as the reverse complement.
ATCATAGAACTCAGGATGCTTGGCTTCGAGTTCTTGCAATGCCTTTAGTTTCATATCAAATTCATAATCGGATATGGTGGGTTTATCCAAAACATAATAGTTATGATTATGTTCCCGAAGCTCAGTGCGAAGCGCTTCAATCTGTTCCTGAATATTCATTTATAACTGGTCTTTTTCAATCCATTTTGGCAATGGTAATGGTTTGTACTCATCCATTTTAAGCAGTAATCGATCAATGGAATCCTCCACTAAAAGCATATTGTAATTTTCCAATTTCAAAAAACCAAGGTCAACCATTTTCCGTAACATCTTCAATAAATCATCATAAAATCCATTGGTGTTCAAAATACCGATCGGCTTTTGATGGAGACCCAATTGCGCCCAAGTAATCATTTCGAATAATTCTTCCAAAGTTCCAAAGCCACCTGGGAGCGTGATTATACCATCAGAAAGTTCATGCATGGATAATTTACGTTCATGCATGTTCTCTGTTACAATCAATTCGGTCAGGCCAGTATGGAAAACTTCCTTTAGCTTTAAAAAATCGGGGATTATGCCAATGACCTTTCCATTATGGTCCAATGCACCTAGGGCAACCTTTCCCATAACGCCTATTTTAGCAGCACCATACACTAAGGTTAAATTGTTAAGGGCCAATGTCTTACCCAAGTCATAGGCAGCCTGTAACACATCAGGATCATTACCCTCACTACTCCCACAAAAAACAACGATACTTTTCACCTTACTTATTGATTAGAATTTTTAAATTTTGCTTTGAGCATCCTATCATTCCCGAATATGTCCTTACGAAGTACCATAACCATATTTTCCTCTGAAAGAAGTTTCTTGATCTCTTCGGCCAGATATTGATTAAATTCAAAAAAAATATAACCCTCATTTTTCAAGTTGGTCTTGGCGAATTCAATGATGCTTCGGTAAAATATCAATGGGTCATTATCCTCAACGAACAATGCAATGCCGGGCTCATTATCAACCACATTTGATTGCATTTGATTTTTTTCCAACATTCTCACATATGGGGGATTCGAAACAATAATATCAAATTTTTTCCCAAGATTAACCCCTTTCAATATATTGGCCTGAAAGAACTCGACTTCCACCCCATTGCACTCCGCATTTTCCTTG